>CAIUKX010000344.1 GCA_903899795.1 uncultured Flavobacteriales bacterium | reverse complement strand
TTTTTTAAGTGATGAACTGAAGAACAAAAACTGTAATCCGATCACGGGAGCTATTGGCTTAGGTCTCTTTTTCATCCATCAAAACAATACACAGCATTTTGAATCTCATTTGAAAGAAATTCTTCAACTTCTGATTGAAAAAAGTTGTGTGGATGAAGCAAATCAATGGATTTACTGGTATTCCGACTTTGAAAGAGAAGGTCAGCGGTTGATCGAATTGGGTGGAACGCACGGCATGATCGGTAAAATCGATTTTCTGTTGCATCTTTTTGAAAAAAACATTGCGAAAGATGTCACAGCAGATCTCATTCGAAAATCACTGGGTTACATTTCAAGTTTCAAAGAAGTAAAAGAAGGAAATTATTTTCCTTTTGATGCCTCCCGTTTTGGTAATGAGAAAAACGTAAATCTTGCCTACGGAGACATCGGAATTGGTCATATCTTTTATCGTGCAGGGAAAGTGTTCAACGATCAGGAATACATCTATGAAGGACTGGAAATTATTTCTAATGCAGCCAAATTCAGGGACCATCAAGAGATTCAGATCAAAGATGCAAATCTTCTTTATGGCTCAGCCGGATTGATGTCTATCTTCAGTAAATACAACGCGCTACATTCTTCTGATGAGCTGAAAGAAGCTTACAAACATTGGAAACAGACAACCTTGACTTTCAAGCGATATGAAAATGAATGGGCAGGGTTCGATGCCTATTTCAACAAATTCGACATCCATACGCAAGCTTCATTAACGGATGGCATTATCGGGATCGGTATTGCCCTCATGAATGAAAAATGCGCGAAATCCGATTACCATTATTTATCCCATATAAATATTAACTGATGATTATTGATACTTCTACTGTATTGAGCGAAAAATTGGAAGAAATAAATGCAATTGACTTCCATGATTTACAAGCGGATGGTTTATTCGCCGGTAAGCTCGGACTTGTTTATTTTTATTCGATTCTACTAAAAGAAAAGGATGATCAACTCTTTCTTACCAAGATTGGTGAAATTCTAACTACTGTCTTTGAGAACGTTGAAAATCAAACGAGTGATCTTTTATTGGATCCCTCTATTTATAGTGGTTTAAGCGGACTAGGATTTACAATCCATCACTTAATTAAAGAAGGACTTCTAGATGAAGAATACGCAGATCAACTCACATCCATCAATGAAATTGTTTTTGAAAATGCAATTAAACTAATTGAAAACCAGAACTTTGATTTTCTATATGGTTCCATCGGAATACTCTATTATCTGAATCAAATTCAGGATAAAACCATGGCCAATCAGCTGGTTGATGCTTTGTACAACCAATGGATCGAAGGCAATAAAACCTTCTACAACAAGACGGAATACCTAGAAGGAATTCACATCGGATATGCTCACGGAATCATCGGGATCATCAAAGTACTCAATGATATCGAAGGCAATGAAAAATCCGCGGAAATGATCTACTCTTTATTGGACCAACTGAAAACCATTGTGAAAACCAATAATGTCAGCCTTGAAAATTGCCGCTATTTATTACCCCGCAGTATTCACAACGAAGCGAAATATCCCGAAAAACACAATTGGAGACCGGTACTCTCCTGGTCGAACAGCGATCTGAATTTTGCCACATTGATTTTCTCATTGAATCCGAAATATGCCGATGAAGAATTACTGGAAATTGCGAAAATCATTGCTTTAGAGACTACGGAACGAAAAGAGACAACTCAAACATTCGTTAAAGATTATCGGTTTTTCTTCGGAAGCAGTGGCGTAACTCACTTGTATACAACTCTTCAGCGATTCGTTGACGACGAAAGAATTCAGGAAACGCAACGATTCTGGATGGAAAAAACACTTGACTTTTTGACCGATGCGGAACATGGCAAAAATATACAAGAACATAAATTGAATTTCATTCATCAACTTCCTTCCACTTATTTGGTTTTGCATCAAAACGAGTACCCTTCCACATCAAAATGGGACAAACTATTTCTTCTATGAAATAAAAAACAAATTACTTACAGATGAAAAAATTAGAATTGAGCCTATTGGATTTAGGCTATAGAGATAACCGTGATTCTTTATCCACACTTTCCGATATCATTGCTTATGGAAGTACAGCTGAAGAATTGAACTTCAAACGAATCTGGCTAGCAGAGCATCACGACGGAAATTCGTTACATCCATACACGAATCCGGAAATATTGATGACTTTACTGGCAGGTAGCACGTCCACCATCCGCGTAGGATCAGCCGGATCACTCATTGGTTACTATCCTCCCTATTTGCTGGCATCCAATTATAAATTGATGAACAATATTTTTGACGATCGGATCGATTTCGGGTTTTCAAAAGGAAGACCTGCCAATTCTCACCAACACGATTATTTCAAATTGCGCAATGAAAGTCACTACGAATTGTTTTGCAATAATCTCAATTCCATTTGTGAAATTTACCAGAACGAACAAGCAAATTTCGAAGAAAAAGAAATCGTTATTCCCCCTTTTTCAGGAGCAATCCCCAGCTTATGGTATTTATCAAACAGTTACAAGGATATGCCTTTGGCCATTGAAAAAAAGCTGAATTATTGTCGTTCCCTGATTCACGGCCTGAATACATTGGGAGTTAATTACGAAAAGGAAAAAGTAGCGGAATTTAAATCCTCATTTTTCGCTGCAAACGGTTATTATCCCGAAGTCACCATCGCATTAGCAGTTTCGTTCACGCTTACAAAAGAAGAGATTCAGAAACAAGAATCGGAGGCCGTCAATCAACAAGAAGCATTTACCGTCATTCCAGTTACAATTGAATCGTTACACGAACTTTTACATGAATTTCAGGATCTCTATGGTGTAGATGAATTTGTGATTTACGATACGGAATTGAACAATGAAACAAGAATAAATAATCTGATGTCGATGCAAGAGAAATTTCAGTTAGCAACCATTGAACACGGCTTACCTGTATGAAAAACATTGAAATAGAAAATTGTACCATCATCCGTGAACCATTATTTCCATTAACCAAATACAAGGAAATTCCCAACAAACCTGAAGAATTGGATGATTTTGTGGATCGCTTATTTACGAATGACCCTTTTCGGGAAGCTTTGTTTCTAGCTTCTCCGGCTTTATATTACGAATGGAAAAAAGTTATAGATGGACATCCGAGGGGAACAATCAATAATTCGATACTAAAATATTTTTTGAGATCGGTTTCCAACTCCGTTCCCTTTGGTATGTTCGGATCGTACCATCCTTCGAATTCCAGTCTACCAAAAGAACAGGAATACAGCCGGTTTTCGACATTAGACATGGAGTACCTGATGAAGGTTGTCACCTTGCTGAACCAAAATTCAACCATCAGACGGTTGGTGAAGTTCCGAAAAAACAATACTATTTATTTGTTGGACCAGCATTACCGGTACATCGAAACCAAGATGATCAACGACAAATTGAATTACGTTTTATCCTCACTGGATTACAACGAAGTCATCGAAATGCTGCTGAATTTTTCAAAACCGGAAAATACTTTAGCCGAATTAGCGGACTTAATTCTGCAAAATGTGGAAGATGTAGACCTAGAAACGGCCGAACAATTCGTGGAGGATTTGATTGAAGCAAATGTTTTCATCAGTTCGCTCGAAATTTGTCTCAACGATAAAGACCCTTTTCTGCAGCTCATCGACTTTTTTGAAATACACAAACACAATTCCAGCATCCAACAAGAAGAGTCGTTGTTAAAGATTTTCGATGCCTTGAAGGAAGTAAAAAAAAGAATTGAAGCGATGGATTCTTCAGTGTTTAACTCCATTGAAAAATACGAAGAGATTTTTTCGATCCTCCATACACTGGAGATCCCATTTGATATCAAATTCGTAATCAATTCCAATTTAAGAAGAAACAAAACGGTAAACGCTGAAACGATCATGGATGATCAAAAAGCAGAAGAAATTTTGAATTTGATCAAACAGATGTCGAACTCTTCCATTCCCATTGTCAACTACAATTTGGACAATTTTAAAAACCGGTTTCATGCACGCTATGAAGAATCTGAAATTCCTTTGCTCGAAGTATTCGATAATGAGTTGGGCATTGGATACATTGTAGAAAACAATCAACATGCTGTATTTTCCACTTTGATCGACGATGTGGAGGTTCCAGGTATTTCACAGGCATACATGGAACGAAAAATTGAACCTAAAATCTATAATTTCTGGCTCAATTTATTGATGAAAAACGGAACTTCGAAAGAAATTGATCTCACCGGAGAAGATCTCAAAGCCGTTTATGGAGAACCGAATTACAGTTCATTTGGAACTTCCATATTTTCCTACAGCAAATACAACGAAACGATTTACCTGAGAAGTACCGGTGGAACAAGTGCAACCAACCTCATCGGAAGATTCAGCAACAATGATACAGAAATCAAAAAAATCACATCCCAAAT
>CAIUKX010000343.1 GCA_903899795.1 uncultured Flavobacteriales bacterium | reverse complement strand
TTTACTATATCTCAAAGAACTATACCGCAAATAATCCACAATAGGGATAGGTGCGTAAAGATTTTAATTCGTGAGAAATGCTCATTTGAGTTGACGATCTAAAGTCTTGGAGCGAAGCGGTCTTGATGTCTTGTTGTCTAGAATTTTCTTAATCCATAAATAATTCCGAAGCGATATAGTCTGCTTTTAATTTTCCGGATTTGGTCAGGTAAATCGAATTTTCATTTTGAATCAGCCAGCCATATTCGGTCATTTGTTCTGTTTTTTTCCAGAAAGATTCGCTGGGTTTTTGGATACTTTCAAGCTGAGGTAGCGAAACTCCGTTAGTGGTTCTTAATCCAATCAGAAGCAATTCATTGAACTGGTCTTTAGTGGATAAAATTTCGGTTTCGAACCATTCTTTTCCCTCTTCTATTTTTTGGATGTAGGCAGTATTATTGGAAATATTCCAGCTTCTGGATTTACCGTTGAAAGAATGTGCAGAAGGTCCGATCCCAACATAATGTTCGCCTTTCCAATAATTTGAATTATGCCTCGAATGTTTATTTTGAACTGAAAAATTGGAAATCTCGTATTGAACTATTCCGGCTTTCTCCAATTCTTCAATCAATACTTCGAATTGTTCACTTTGCTGATCTTCATTGGCAGGAATAATTTTATGTTCTTGTACCCATTTATTCAGAACCGTTTTTTCTTCAACTGTCAAACAATAAGCAGAAACGTGCTGGATGCCAAGATCGATCACTTTTTGGATTGCATCTTTCCATTCGGTGAGAGAAAGTTCGGGTAATCCATAAATTAAATCTACATTGATATTATCGAAACCTGTTTGTTTTGCCAATGAGACGCAATTGAGAGCTTCTTCGCGTGTATGAGCTCTGTTCATCCATTCGAGGTCTTTTGCCCGAAAGGATTGCAGTCCGATACTCAGTCGGTTGATTCCTATTTTTCGCCATTCTAACAAGCTTTCCAAGTTAATATCATCTGGGTTTGCTTCAAGAGTTATTTCTGGAGATTCAATAAGTGAGTAATTTTCGTGAATGGTTTTTAAGATCGCTTCCAATTCTGTAGAAGAAAGTAAACTGGGTGTCCCTCCGCCAAAGTAAATGGTTTCAATTTTGTGATGTTTTAAGTAAGTAGTTTGAATGATCAATTCGCTCTGAAGTGCAGCAATCATTTTTGGGCGATAGGAGTGAAAGGTTGTACTGAAATGAAAATCGCAGTACGAACACTTTTGCTTACAAAAAGGAATATGAATATAAATTCCTGCCATTCATGCAAAGATAGGTATTCCTTCTCAGAGAGTCCAACTGAATGCATGGTTTAAAATTTGATTTAGATTCATTTTTTCCAATTAGAATACCTAAAAATTAGCTTAAAAACAAACAAATGTTAAATGATAAAAAAAATTTTTTGTTCTTAGTTTTATTTATCTATATTGCGACTAGTAACAGCAAAACACTACGATCATGGACTTTAACGAAAATAAAAAGACATTAACCCGCGAACTTGAGCAGTTTCTCGGGATTTTGAACGAGATACTTCCTCGCTATACCCGCCTGATCAAAAAGGACAATATTAGTTCGGTTGAATTAAAAGAATTAGGTGAAATCGAACATTTCTTGATTGAGGTTAATTCTAAAATAGCTGAAATCAAAGATCTTTTGGACCAGAATTTGTTCGGTCATTCATTGGATCTATATTATAAATACAAAGAGAAGGCAAAAACTGGTGACATTTACGCTCAGCAAAAATTAGAACGTTTGCGTGAATTTTTCAGCGAATCACTGAAAGGTGAAGCTCTTGTAAATTGGAATTAATGGGATTTTAATAAAGGATGATTCAAGTTGTTAGTGTGGTCAATTGTTGCCACTGAAAGTCCTGCTATTAAAACCCCATAGACATTGTTGATTCGTTGATAAAGATGTGTTAATTAGGTAAAATCTGAAATGGTTCGTAAATTTTCTACATTACAAATCGAATTAATCTTGATTTTCCAACTCACACTCTTTTTCAACTTCTGAGGAATACATCATTCCCAAGACGGTGATAAACAACCCAACCAGAGTTAAAACACCTAAAATTGCTAAAGTTTCCATACGCTACTTAATTTAAAATTAAAGTACTAAATCTTTCAACTGTAGTAGAATTTCGGAATTTGTTTTTGAATGGGTGGATTTCTCAATCCATGTAAAGCATTGTAACGTCATAACGAAATTTCGTTACAGTTTATTGCTTAAAGGAATGAAATTTTTTAATATTTCAGCTAGAAACTTTATTTTAAGATGTTTACGTGCCCTACTAAAACCCTTCGTTGACTTGTTTCCTTCACTTTAAATTCGATTTTCCAAGTGTAGGCGCCATCTTGGACTAATTCTCCTTCAGCGCCCAATTTACCATTCCAACCTTTCGTAGCATCATGTGATTCGAAAACAATTTGCCCCCATCTATTGAATATTAGTAAGGAAAATTCATACGGATCGTAACCGGAAGTAAACACAGGTTGGAAAATATCGTTTATCCCATCTCCATCAGGGGTAAAGGTGTTAGGTACATAATACAATAATTCTTCTTTAACAGTTACTGTAGCAACTGCAACATCGATACAGCCATAAATTGAAGTTGCTGTAAGGGTTACTGTGTAATCTCCAAAAAAGTCATACGGGAATTCATGTACAGGTGCTGTTTCCGTAGAAGTGCTGCCATCTCCGAAGTCCCACAAGTAACTTACAGCATCCGTGGATGTATTGATCATTGTGCTTTGTGTATAGTAATTCGGCACAATAGCTGGCGATGGTTCAAAAGCTGCAATTGGTTTTGGGTGAATTTCTACAAAAACGGGTGCAATACTGCTGCATCCTTGTGGAGTAGTACTTTGAATGTAATATGTTCCTGTTGCTGAAATTCCAGCTGGATCAACTAGTGGTGTCAGTGGATTTAAACTGGACCAATAGGTGAATATGGCTCCTGTATTATTAGTGCTACCTGAAGTTACGGCTGGTAAAGTAATATTCACTGTTCCGGGAGCACAGATGCTGAGAGGATTTGTGATAACCAAATTCGGAGTAGGATTTACTACAATTGTTAAAGTTTGTGTCGCAGCACACTGATTGGCATCCGGTGTAAAAGTATAGATTGTTGACCCTGCAACTGCTGTATTTACAGTCTGAGGATTCCATGTCCCTGAAATTGGTGGTGTATTAGTAGATGTTTGTGGTAATAAGGGGGCTACAGTTCCTTCGCATATTGGATTAATGCTTGCAAATGTTGTTACAGTTTGGGCAATCACTGTAACGATAATTTGTGCTTTTGGTCCTTCACAACCTGTTACAGTATTAATTTGTGAAACATAATAAGTTGTACTTCCAACAGCTGAAGTATTTGGAGTTGGTGCTATGGTTGATGCTGTACCATTTGGATTTGTTCCATACCAATTGAAAGCCAATACATCCGTTGCTGAACTCAATACTTGTAGTGCGGTTAAGGGAGATGCAATTGTATTGATACAATAGGTTATTGGTTCTACTTCAGGTACTGCTGGTAATGGATTACTTGTAACGATTACTTGATCCGTGTTGACACATCCATTGGCATCCGTTCCGGTAACAGTGTAGGTTGTAGTTCCAACCGCAGGTGTAAATGCTGTATTGTTAGTAATTCCGTTGTTCCAAGAATAAGTTACAGCTCCTGATCCGGCAAGTGTTACCATTAAACCGATACACACCGTTTGATCCTTTCCTGCATTGACCGTTGGAAGCGGATTTACCGTTACGATTACCTGATCTGTTCCTGTACAACCATTTGCATCTGTTCCGTTGACTGTGTAAGTAACCGT
>CAIUKX010000342.1 GCA_903899795.1 uncultured Flavobacteriales bacterium | reverse complement strand
GTTTGTAGTTCATTGTCGATTTTGTTTATGTTCTGGTCCATCACTTTGTTGGCGAAGAAAATTGCATTGAGAAATAAATCGGAATTATCAAATGGTGAAAAAATTGCTATTCTGGGAAGTGGATTTATCGGAGCAATGGCGTACACTTTTTCTGATTCATTTTGGTTCTCAGCTGTTGAGGGTGAGGTATATGCGATGGCATCTTTGTTTACGGCTGCTATTTTTTGGGCGATTTTGAAATGGGATGAAGAAATGTCATTGGTTCAGCATGGCGATTTGGATGCAGAATACTCTCCGAATCGTTGGTTAATCATGATTATGTTCTTGTTGGGACTTGCAATTGGAGTCCATTTACTAGGTATTTTGGTGGTTCCTGCGATCGGTTTTGTAATCTATTTCCGTCTCAAGAAAGTGGCTGATTTCAGTGGAATTCTTATTACCGGAGTACTTTCTATTGTTATTTTAGGATTTATTCAAGAAGCAATTATCCCGGGATCGATTTGGTTTGCGTCGCAGTTTGAGGTATTATTTAAAAATACGCTTGGTTTACCTTTCTTCAGTGGAACCTTGTTTTTCTTTGCTGTCTTGATTATCGGTTGCGTTTTCGGAATTCGATATGCCCGTAAGAAAGGACATTCGATCCTTTACAATGCAATGATGGGATTGGTGGTTTTGTTGATCGGTTACGGATCATTTGCTGTCATTGTGATTCGTTCGAATGCAAATCCACCTTTGGATGAAAATGATCCAGAAAACCTGGTAACATTGCGTTCGTATTTGAAACGTGAACAATACGGTTCATCTCCATTGATGTACGGTCAATACTGGAATTCAAAAGAAAATGAAAAATCTGATTTTGGAGATCGTTCTCCAATCTTTTTGAGAAGATTCGTTGTTACCAAAGGTGATGTAGAATTGAAAGCTTTCAGAAGCGAGAAAGATGCTCAGAATTATGCTCAGAAAAATGGTCCTGGATGCGAAGTCAACGAGAAGTACTTTGAATCCAATAAAGGTCCTAACAGAGAAGAAGTTGTTCCAACGTACGCCCAAGGAACTGTTTTTCCAAGGATGTTTGAAAGTGATCCGGGTAAAGTTGCAGGTTATGTCGAATGGTCGGGATACGATGCAAACAATAAAGATATTACAACGGATATAGGAAAAGATGGTAAGCGATTACCAGCATTCAGTGAAAACCTGACGTATTTCGCTCGTTATCAAATCGGATGGATGTACTGGCGTTATTTTATGTGGAATTTCTCCGGTCGTCAGAACGATATTCAAGGTCATGGCGGTGAAAGTATGCGAGGAAACTGGACAACCGGATACAGCGTTATCGATGATGCACGTTTGGGTAATCAAGAAGATTCAGCACCCTACTATACGAGTGAAAATCCAGGTCACAACAACTTCTACATGCTGCCTTTGATTTTAGGGATCATCGGTTTGATTTTCCATTTTTACAGAAATCCAAAAGATGCATTTGTAGTATTCTTAGCTTTCTTATTTACAGGTATTGCCATTGTAGTTTATCTGAATCAAAAAACGAATGAACCTAGGGAACGTGATTATGCATTCGCTGGATCGTTTTATTTCTTTGCACTTTGGATTGGTATCGGGGTTTATGCGTTGTATGAGGCCTTTACGAATTTTGGAAAAGAAGAATACAAACGAATTGCTATTGTTTTTGGGGGTGGTTTGAT
Organism: uncultured Flavobacteriales bacterium; assembly: GCA_903899795.1. Lineage (GTDB taxonomy): Bacteria > Bacteroidota > Bacteroidia > Flavobacteriales_D > Crocinitomicaceae > CAIUKX01. Next base: position 3,685 of record CAIUKX010000342.1, on the reverse strand, counting down.
TCTTGCGATGATTATTGATAGTGGAAGTGAAATCTCAATGCCAAATACAATGACCTGGATGATCATGTCCTTTATAAGCCTCGTCGCATTGGCTATTATGTCTGGATTGAGGAAAGTGTTTAAGTCTGATTCACAGGGAGCTGTCGTTGCCATTTTATTGGGATTATTTGTTCCTGTTATTATGGGCATGCAAGGCTGGGATGATCACGACAGAAGTTTAAAAACTACTGCAAGGGACTTGGCAACCAATTATTTGGAATCCTGCACCAAAAATTCAATTCTGTTTACCAACGGCGATAACGATACATTCCCGCTTTGGTACATGCAAGAGGTGGAAGGTTTGCGGACAGATGTTCGTGTGTGTAATCTTTCGTTGATGCAAACCGACTGGTATACGGATCAAATGAAAATGAGAGCCTATAAATCAGATCCATTACCAATTAAATTCACAGAAGATCAAATTCTGATGTATGCAGGTTATACGGATCAGGTGATGTTTATGGACTTGGCGAACTTGTTCTACATGAATGCTGGTGAACGAATCATAAATGATGTCATCAAGATGCGATTGAAAAACAACAGACCTGCTGCAATCGCTGCTTTGGAACAATTTATGATGAAAGTAAGTCCGGTAGTTTCAGTAATGACAAGCAGTCAGGCGAATGTGTCTTCCCGTTTGGATTTATTGAAGAAAACATTGACAACAGTTGGAAGTAAAGATCTTGCAAAAGAATTCTACAATAAATACCAGGCTGGATTCGAATTGATTTCTGCTTTGCAAAATGGGTTGGTGACATTGGACAATGCGCAGGCTCAATCTTTCCAATCAGCATTATTGGATATGGAGAAAAGTTGGGATCATGCCGATATTAAAGACATCATGAATTTCGTTCGTGACGACAAGAATTTGATTACCTACTCCGGAGAGCATTTATTGAGATTCTTTCCTTCAACAGGTATGATCTTAAAAGTAAACAAAGAAAATGCAGTAAAATCAGGATTGATTACGAACGCTCAAAAAGCAGAATGTTTTGATGAACTTCGTTTCCAGTTTGATGTGCAGGGAATTACGCGTGAACAAGTGATGATGTTGGATATCCTAGCGAATAATGATTGGAAACGTGGTATTTTCTTCTCAAGTCCTGGAGGCTCTGATGTTTCGATGGCGTTGTACCGTGGCCGTTATGTGAAACAAAACGGAATGACTTTCGAATTGTCTCCTTTGAAAACTGTACGAGGAAGTATCTTATCGGATGAGATGTATGATAACCTGATGAACAAGTATGTATACGGTGATATGAAAAATCCGGATGTATTGACGGATTACTACGCACGTCGCCATACTTCGCAATACAGAACACAATTTGCTTCATTAGCAGAAGACTTCTTGAATAAAATCGAAGAGGCTAAACAAATCAAGCAACGTGGTCAGGGATACATTGATGGTTTGAGAAAAGGCGGATATGCAGATGAAGCGATCGCTATGGAAAAAATCTTGAAAAATGCGGATAGAGATATTCCTTTATACAAGAAAAAAGCGGCTAATTTATTAAATCGCTCGTTGGAAGTAATGCCGGCAAATGTGGTGATTGATCACGGTGAATGCGGACCTTCGAGAGAACAATACAAATTGGGAAGTTTATCATTGGAAGGTTATGCCGATGGAATTCTTCATGATTATGTGTCCTTATTATACAGAGCAGGTGATAAAAAAGCAGCAGAGAAGTTAGGAACTGAAATTGCTAGTCAATTAGAGTCCATCTTAACTTATTTTGAAAACAGCGATGCTTACTTTGCAGGAAAAAACAGAAAAGATGTATATGCTACATTGGATGATTATTTGAAATTAGCATCTGCTGTTTTAGATCCGGCTGATGGTGATCCAAACGGAGCATTGGCAAAACGATTGAATGCAAAAATCAGTATTTTGTTTAATAAAGTATTCCCGAGAATTTATTCGGACTTAAAAACAAAAGCTACTGATGATGGTGAAACTTCAACAGGCTCATATTCTGTGATGAGAAGTGAATTAGAGGAACATATTCAAGCAATTGGTGTTTATTATAACTTCTTAAAAGGTCCTGCTCCCGTTGGAGCTCAACCAGATAATGCAGGTGCAGTAGATATGCAAAGAATGATGGATCAAATGCAGGCAATGGATTCAGTGGAACCTGAATAGATTGTTGATGAAATTATTTAAAACCCCACGATTTTTCTATTGGATTTTTCCTCGAAGAACGTGGGGTTTTTCACGTTCTGAAAATACAATTTATCTGACCTTTGACGATGGTCCTGATCCTGAAATTACTCCCTGGGTTTTAGATATTCTGAAGCAAGAAAATATCAAAGCGACATTCTTTTGTGTGGGAAGTAATATCCTCCGATCTCCCGATTTATTCGAAAGAATACAGATGGAAGGTCACATCGTGGGGAATCATACAATGAACCACGAGAAAGGAACTAAAATACCTTTTGAGAGTTATAAAAAATCGGTTGATGAAACACAAAAATTGGTTAACAATAATTTGTTTCGTCCGCCCTATGGTCGAATTAGAACCTGGCAATCTTTTCAACTGGCCAAAAAATATCGAATTGTGATGTGGTCATGGCTATCATATGATTTCGATAAAACAGTTCCTGTTGAGTTGATTCTTAAAAAAGCAAATCGTCAGATTAAAAAAGGAGATATTCTCGTTTTGCATGACAATTCCAAAGTAAAAGATCGAGTTCAGAATTTGTTACCTCAATTGCTGAAGTTGCTTCAATCAAAGGGATTTGAGTTTGGAGTGATTACTGAAAACTGACACTTCATTTTAATGAATCAGATTAATTTTTATTGGACCTCCGAAAATAATTATAGGTTTATTTGATATTTCCATTTTCTTTTGCCTTGACGCAAAAGAAACAAAAAGTCAAGGCTGTGTATTTCATTGAATTTGCATTTTTGGTTTTCACCTTCAAGAATCTATATTTCTGCAAATCCCTTTTCTGCCTTCTGAATCGAGTTTAAAACGGTGATCTCATTCCGTAAACTCCATGAGCTTCCGCTTTAATTTAACTCGATTCAGAGCGCTGAAAAATCATGAAATACAAGGCCGAACAAAAGATATCTCATTTTTGATAGATTCTTTTCAAATAGATTAAATAATTAAAATATTTTGTCTAGGTAACAGTATATCATCATTGCATTTCCTTTCCTTCTAGTTTTCGGTATGTCACGCCTTAATTCAGTATGTTTAGGATAAAGCTATTAATTTAACTCTCTCATTATCCAATTGACTTTCAAGAATGATGTTTCTGTCATAATAAGTCTTGTTTCTTATGTCTTTCAGCGCAGTGGTCTTAGATCTACTTCCTCTTATAAACCGGAACAGTGCTGCAAGGTTCACCAAACATAAGGCTTTTCACCACAGGTTGGAGATGTTTCAATAATTCAACCATTGCAAAATCAGCAGCCGGAATATCGGAGCAACCTTTAACGACAACTCTTCCATCCATAAAAGGATCGAGCGGTTCAGCTTTGATTTTTTCAAGGATCAGTTGTTTTTCCAGTTCTTCTTTGCTTCCAAGGATATGAAATGCTGCAAATTCAGTTAGACGGGAAGAAACGAGCATGAATGCCCAGGTAGGAATAATGGCATCAGCAGAACAATGAATGTAAACAGCTTTATTACTGTAGTTTGAC
>CAIUKX010000341.1 GCA_903899795.1 uncultured Flavobacteriales bacterium | reverse complement strand
TCCACCAATCCTTGAGCAATTTCATCGAATTCTGCTTCTACTTTTGCTGTAAAATTATAATCTAAAATGCGTTCGAAATGTTCCGTTAAAAAATCTGTAACAACAATTCCTATATCAGTTGGCGATAATTTATTACGTTCTCTCCCTGTGATTTCAGATCTGGTTTCTACAGATATTGCTGAACCTCTCAGTTCGAAATATTCATATTTTCTTTCGTCTCCATCACGTTCTTTTTTCTCAACGTATCCTCTCTTTTGAATCGTTGAAATAGTCGGAGCATAAGTTGAAGGTCGTCCAATTCCTAATTCTTCCAGTTTCTTTACCAATGCAGCCTCAACATAACGCGGTGCCGGACGGGAAAAACGCTGAACAGCTTTGATAACATCTCTATCCAACGTTTCACCTTGCATAACAGCTGGTAATAATGCTGAATCAGATTCTGCTTCCAAATCTTCTTCTTCCTCCTCCTCTACTGATGATTCTAAATATACTCTTAAAAAACCGTCAAATTTGATCACTTCTCCTCTAGCTTGAAAAACTTCCGTCAGAGAAGGATTTCCTATTTTGATCACCGTTCTTTCCAACTGAGCGTGACTCATTTGAGAAGCAATCGAGCGTTTCCAGATCAATTCATACAAACGAACCTCTTCACTTTCACCTTCGATTGAGTGCTGTGAAAAATCGGTAGGACGAATCGCCTCGTGAGCCTCCTGTGCGTTTGCATTTTTTGTTTTATAGTGAGTTGGCTTAGAATATTCTTTCCCATAAGCCGTTTCAATTTCTTTCTGAGCACCATTTATAGCCGTATCTGATAAATTTACAGAATCCGTTCTCATGTAGGTAATCTTTCCAGCTTCATACAAACGTTGTGCAACTGACATCGTTCTTGAAACTGAAAAACCTAATTTCAAACTTGCTTCTTGTTGTAAAGTAGAAGTTGTAAAAGGCATTGCAGGTGTCTTGGTTGCCGGTTTTTGAGTAACATCCAGCACTTTAAAATCTGCACCTTTACATTTTTCAAGAAAATTATTTACTTCCTGACTATTTTTGAATTGATGATTTAATTCAGCTTTTATCTTTTCTCTACCCTTAGCAAATATGGCATTGACACGAAAAAAATCTTCTGAATGAAATGCTTTTATTTCCTTTTCACGATCTACTATTAAACGTACTGCAACCGACTGAACCCGACCTGCAGATAAACTTGGACGAACCTTTTTCCACAATACGGGAGAAAGTTCAAAACCAACTAAACGATCTAAAATTCTTCTCGCCTGTTGCGCATTCACCAATTCCTGGTTGATTTTACGAGGATTTTCAATCGCATGTAAAATTGCACCTTTCGTAATCTCGTTGAAAGTAATTCGTTTTGTTTCCTTTTTCTGCAATCCCAGAGACTCATATAAGTGCCATGAAATTGCTTCTCCTTCGCGGTCCTCGTCAGTCGCTAACCATACAACCTCTGCTTCCTTTGCTAACTTCTTTAGCTCCGCAACAACTTGTTTTTTATCCGGAGAGACTTCGTAATTCGGCTCAAAATTATTTTCAATATCAATGGCAATTCCTTTCTTTACCAAGTCCCGAACGTGTCCATAGCTTGATTTCACAACGAAATCTTTCCCTAAATACCCTTCAATGGTTTTGGCTTTCGCAGGAGATTCGACAATTACAAGATTTTTAGCCATGAGTAATAAATTTGATGAAAATTTCTACAATTATAGAAGTTAATCTTCTGAAATTGCGTTGCAAAATAAAGGTATTTTCGGTCAAATTCCAATTTGTTTGTTTTTTTACCTTTCACAATCAATCCTAATCAATTGTTCAGCAACGCATTATACAAATAAATAAAATCCATCTAAAGCTCTAATACATGATAATCAAGAACTATCCGGGAATTTTTGGATAAAAAAACCATGTATTATATAACTGTTAGGACCAATTATTATAAATAATCGCAGTAGAGACGTATCCTGATACATCTCTACAATTATTTCCCCTATCAAAAATTGTTTCCTGCAATAAATTAACGATTTTAAACAATAATATATCCTCTGCCATTTTGGCATACTACCTATTTTGTGTATTTTTGAACCTCTTTTCAATTAAATCATGAAAGAAATAGAAATTGGACAACATAAAATGCACGATGAAAGCAGACAAGGTGAAGCCTTGGAACTTGCGAACACCATAAATCCAACCGGAAAAAAACTATATATTGAAAGTTATGGTTGCGCCATGAATTTCTCCGATAGTGAGGTCGTAGCCTCTATACTTGCAAAAGACGGTTTTTCTACAACCCGTAATGTGGATGAAGCCGATGTAATTCTTGTGAATACTTGTTCCATCCGTGACAACGCGGAAGCACGTGTTCGCAAACGATTAACAGACTTTAAAAAACAAAAAAAAGCAAATCCTAATTTAACAATAGGTGTTTTGGGATGTATGGCTGAACGGTTAAAAAAGTCCTTCCTCGAAGATGAAAAATTGGTTGACATTGTGGCTGGACCTGATTCCTACCGTGATTTACCAAACCTGATTGATGTGGTTGGAAATGGACAAAAAGCAGTGAATGTTCTTTTATCCAGAGAAGAAACTTATGCTGACATTTCTCCGGTAAGATTGGATCAAGGCGGAGTTTCCAGTTTTGTGAGTATCATGCGAGGCTGTGACAATATGTGCTCTTTTTGCGTAGTTCCTTTTACACGTGGAAGAGAACGTTCCAGAGATCCTCAAACTATTTTTCAGGAATGCAAAGATTTATTTGACGCCGGATACCGTGAAGTTACTTTATTAGGACAAAATGTGAACAGCTACCGATGGAACTTATCGTCAAAAGGAGAAATAAAAGATTCAAATGTCCCAACTACCAATTTTGCTCAATTACTAGAATTGGTCGCTACTGTCTCACCTGATCTTCGGATACGATTTTCAACTTCACATCCGAAAGACATGACGGACGATGTATTGGAAACCATTGCCAACTTCGAAAATCTTTGCCCCTATGTACATTTACCTGTGCAATCGGGAAGTACTTCGGTACTTGAACGAATGAATCGTGGTTATTCACGTGAATGGTACTTGGACAGAGTGGAAGCAATCCGTAGAATTATTCCGAATTCTGCAATATCCACTGATATCATTATTGGATTTTGTGGCGAAACGGAAGAAGATCATCAAGAAACACTTTCGTTAATGGATGAAGTACAATTTACATTCTCCTACATGTACAAATATTCTGAACGCCCGAAAACGTTGGCTGAAAGAAAATACGAGGACGATGTACCCGAAGAAGTAAAATCAAGAAGATTGGTTGAAATCATCGATAAACAACGAGCTTTTTCTTTTGAACATAATAAAACGCAAGTAGGATTAACTGTCAAAGTACTTGTTGAAGGATTTTCAAAAAAATCCAAAGAAGAAATGTGCGGTCGTGACGAAAGAAATTCCTTTGTCGTGTTTCCAAAAGAAAATGCAGAAAAAGGAACTTACGTGATGGTACATATCACGGATTGCACTTCTTCAACATTATTGGGGAAAATAATAGAAATCTGCACACCAAGAATATAACCCAAATCAGAGCTTAGCATGAATTTACAACAAGTCAAACAAAGGTTCGGGATCATTGGAAATACTCCGTTATTGAATCGGGCTTTAGAAGTCGCTGTTCAAGTTGCTTCCACCGATATTTCCGTTTTAGTAACCGGAGAAAGTGGAACGGGTAAAGAAATTATCCCGCAAATCATTCACCAGTTGAGTGCCCGAAAACATGGAGAATACATCGCTGTAAACTGTGGAGCGATTCCGGAAGGAACGATCGATTCTGAACTTTTCGGACATGAAAAAGGGTCATTTACAGGGGCCAGCGGAAGCCGACAAGGTTATTTCGAAGTTGCCAATGGCGGAACAATTTTTCTGGATGAAGTTGCTGAATTACCAATGCAAACTCAAGTTCGATTACTTCGTGTATTAGAAACAGGAGAATTCATTCGTGTCGGAGCTTCAAAACCGATTAAAACAAATGTCCGAGTTGTAGCTGCAACCAATGAAAATATGACCAGAGCGATTGCTTCCGGTAAATTCCGTGAAGATTTACTCTACCGACTTAATATTATTCCAATTTCGTTACCTCCGCTACGTAACAGACAAGAAGATATTCATTTGATATTTAGAAAATTTGCAAGTGATTTTGCTGATAAATACCGAATGCCTCCTATTCGTTTAACTTCAGATGGAGTAGATGCCTTAACAAATTATCAATGGCCGGGAAACATTCGTCAACTCAGAAATTTAGTCGAACAACTCTCAGTCATCGAAACCGAAAG
>CAIUKX010000340.1 GCA_903899795.1 uncultured Flavobacteriales bacterium | reverse complement strand
GCCTCTTCGTTAGGGAAATAATGTAAAAATTCAATTATTGTCATAACTTTTTTCTACAAATATCTCACAGCGAAAAGTAATCTATTTACGTTGTGGTAAACTTGCGACGACTCAATTAAGAATTAATGTATCTGACTGGTTTACTTTGATCAATACTGGAAACCTGGAAATGGTCTTTAAGCTTTTAGGAAAATGGTTGATTTTTTTGATTGTAAACTCAAACCGATCTCCATATTCAGTTTTTAAAAAATCCTCTTTTTGTTTGATAACCAGGGGTATGTTTTCACAGTAATAGGACATATATGGTTTGTAATTTAGTTTGTTGAGAAATTGACCTATTTCAACAGGGCAGTCTTTACATTGCATATTGTCATTAAAAATAAAAATTTCCGACTTTGATTTTTCTAATTTAAAACTGTTAAATAGAATACTGATAAGTACAGTAATACCTAGAATTATTTTATTTGGAAACGCCATAAAAAGTAACATAAATTGGAATAATCACTATTTGGATTGAAATAATTATTAGAAACAAAATTCGTTGAATCGATGTTCGAACATTCTGAAAAATGGAAAAAGCAGAGTTCATGGTTGTTTTTTAATAAACGGTTGTATAAGCTAAAATAGGGCCATAGGTTCGTACTGGTTTGAGTATATGGATTTATTTCCATGTTTGATTTTAGCAGCCAAATACCGTTTTCTTTTTTCCAGATATGATCGAGAAGATAAAAACCTTCTTCTTTTGAAGGTTGTGATAATCTGACAAATACTGTATTTTCATTCAAATAGAAAACACTCCAGATATGCCCGGATTGTTTTCTTATATTAGGATTGTTAGAAGTAACTTCTGAAAGTGATAGATGATTGGTTTGTACTCTGCGATAGATCATTGAATCCTTTACTGAAATAGGTTTGAATAAGTTTTTATCATCAGGGACAATAGAATCAGTTAGTTCATTGTCTTTATAAAATCGAATCCGATAATGGCATATATCAGAGATCAAATATTGGTTTTCTTTTGAAAAAAGCGGATCGAAATAATTGTTGGGTAAAAAAGTCGTAGCTATTGGGAAATCAATGGGTAGAGATTTGGTTTTAGTTTCTTTCGAAATAAAATTGTAAGAGAATAATTCACCTGTTTTTATTGTTCGATCAAGTGGATGATAGGTATAAGCATATAGCGTATTTTTTGATTTGTTGAACAGCTCATAACTTGACTTGAGTTTGATTTTACATTTTTTCTTTAATTCATTTGTCAAAGTCAGATCATATAGGAATAAATATTTTCCAACAAATAGTGCAAAAGTATTTGCTCTTAATAAGCAATGATAGCTGTATCCTTTATTGCGAAAATTATAAATTTCATTAAATGGAATGATTTGATCCGTCAATTGAATACTGTCCTGGAAAATGGAAATCCTAAATCCTTCTTTATTCCTTGAAACATAGCAGATCCGATTGGAATCAACTTCAATTTGTGTCGAACTTTCCAGCGCTGTCTTATTATTGATAACTTGAACTTTCGTTCTGATCAGTTCAGATTGTGAAAAAGAGTAATTAGTAAAAAGTAATAAAAAGAGGAAGTATCGCATTGTTCAGTTAAAAAAGTGGTGATCATCCAAAGAATGATCACCATGTTTTATTCAGATTATTTACTTGCAACAGGGTTTACAGTTGTTGTTATTTTTGTAATCCCTGAATGATCTTTCGTCCACGATGTTGTGATGTAAATAGTTGTAGGGTTTCCTTGAAAATTTGAAACAATTGTTTTCGACCAGGTACCTGATGATTGCGTAGCAGAACTCACATCAATATCATCATTCATACCATCAAAAAATGCCGATGCTTGAACAACAGCCCAATCATCGATATTATTGATATTTACAATCCCGGGTTGAAATTTGCATGCTTCACGGCCCGGATCTTGACAATTTATCGTGTACATTGCGTTATTTCCCGGAGAAGTTTGACCATTATAGGTTTGGTTTACAATTTTATAACCATTTCTTCCTCCATTGTCTCTTGTCCAATTGATGATGCGTTCTGCTTTTACAGTGTTTGAATACACAAAAGCTGCTCCTAAGAACATCGACATTTTTACAAAATTTACTCGTTTCATATTAAACATTTTTTAGTTATTAATTAAGTATTTGGTGGTAAGTGTAGAGAAAAAATAATTCTCACTTTTAAAAATGTGAAATATTTTTTCTCTTTTTTAAAATCAAACAAACTTTTACCAAGATAAAGCAAGGAGTTAATGCAGGGATTAACAATCTTTTATACATTTTTGTGGTAAAAAAAATGAGGATTTAAGTTAAATTTGTTATTTCACCAGACAATAATAATTTCCTTATATGAATTTTCTCGGACATCTTTACTTTTCAAATAATGAAATTTCGTTGATGCAGCCTAACCTTTTTGGTGATTTTGTTAAGGGAAAAGATTTAAGTCGTTATCCTGATAAAATTCAGGAAGGAATAGTATTACACAGGAAGATCGATCATTACATCGATCACCATCCTGCAGTTATAGAATTGCTTCATAAGCTTTATACTGATCTTCCGAAAGTTTCAGGAATTGCTGTGGATTTATATTTCGATCATCTCTTGGCCAAACATTGGAAGGAATATCATACTGTTGATTATGGAGTATTCCTCAATCAGTTTTACGATTCACTTGATTTTTTATCGCTGGATTATTCAGAAGAATTTTACTTTGTACTACATCGTTTGCAAGAAAAAAACTGGTTGTATCATTATCAGTTTCTGGATGGTTTGAGTAAAGCAAGTATGGGGCTTTCAAGAAGAATTTCCTTTCCAAATAAACTCGGAGATTGTGTCAATGTATTTCTTAAAAATGAAAAGTTCATTGAAGAAACATTTCGAATTTACATGAAAGATGCAATTGCTTATTTCAATATTGAAAACTAAAAACTAATCAATGCCACTCTTTTCCCGCACGAGGCTCTTGCCAATTGTGCAAGGGAATAATTCACTTCAACAAGTACCTGAATTGCCAAAGGATTGGTTGAAGCGTGTGTAGTAATGTCGGGATAATTTACCAAAGGATAATTCGTTCCTGAAAAAGAGCTTGAAGTCAGATTTGTAAAATAATAATGAAAACGTAATCCCATCGATAAGGAGAGCTTTTGATTGCCAATGATATATCCTCCGAAACCAAAAACTGCTCCCATTAAATGGGGATTTATGGCATTTCCATTTGCATTGGGACTTAAAGGATTGGCCATGTCTGAAACACTTGCATTTTTGACAAACGAAAATTCCGGACCGATTTCCAAATATTGGGCATCGCTTGTGTGTTTGTAGAGAGGGGCAAAAGTAAAAGCAGAATAATTTATCGTGTATTTGTAGGATTGACTTGTTCCCAATAATCCCGTTTGTAAAAAAGAATAAGAGTTATTATTGTAAGAGAAATCAAGAGAAATTGTATGTTCTTCTCCGAAGTTAATCCCCAATTTCCCGCCGTAAAAATAATTCGATCCGGGAGTAACACTCAGTCTGTTGTCCTTATTTAATGTTTTATTGATAAGAAACCCTGTGCCATAACCGCCTTTGGCACCAATATCAAACCACAATTGAGCGTAGGTGTTAAAAGTAAAAATAGCAGTAGTGAGCAATAATATTCGTTTCATCGGATCATGTATAATGAATCTTAATGGAACAAAAATAAGCCATATTTTTGTCAGCTTCAGTCCGTCCATCATTATTTTTTGAAAAAAATCTGGTCATAAAGTTTTGAAACTTAAATTCATTTCTCCCGTAGAACTTCAGCATGATACTATTCATCAATTTGTAGTGAATGCAAAAAATAAATGAATATTTACATCTTGTATTTGTCAAAAACAGAATAAAAACAATATATACTTTATTGATTTTATTACTGATGATGATTGTATATGATCGTTGCTCGTCTAAAAAACCAATCGATCAAAATGCTGTATTGGCGAATTCCATACGATTTGATTTACCTGAGATTTTAAAAAAGGGAAAACTCACAGTTCTTGCAGAAAATAGTTCAACTTCATTCTTTATTTATCGGGGTAAAAAAATGGGTTTTGAATACGAAGTTCTGAGGGAATTTGCCAACGAATTAGGTGTGGAATTGGAAATTAGAATTGTTGACAATCTGGATGAATTAACGGATCTTTTAAATGATGGAGAGGGCGACTTGGTTGCTTGTAATTATACAGTTACCAAAGAAAGATGTCGACTAATCGATTTTTCTGTTCCTACAATGCGCACGAATCAAGTGTTAATTCAACGCAAGCCAAAAAATTGGGAAAAGATGAAGCCTTATCAGATCAGGGAAAAACTAATTAATGACCCATCTCAACTGGCAAGAAAGAGGATTAATGTTTGGAAAAATTCAAGTTATTATCAGCGGTTGATCCATTTGGAAGACGAGATTGGAGACACTATTTTTATTCAAAAAGAAGACGGTCAAATCGGTGCGGAAGAGTTAATGGAAATGGTTTCCGAGGGAATGATCGATTATACCGTTACGGAAGCTAATTTAGCACAAATTAACGCAGGATTTTATGAAAATTTAGATATGAGCCTGAGTCTTTCGGTGAAGCAAAAAATTGCTTTTGGAATCCGTAAATCAAGTCCTCTTTTAAAAGCTCGTTTGGATAAATGGCTGGAGAGTTTTATGCGTAAAACGACCTTCAAATACATCAAGCACAAATACTATGAATTGGCTCAGGTTTCTTCAAATACGGATAAAGTATTATCCAGTTTGAAAGGCGGACAAATTTCTCGTTACGATGTTTACTTCAAAAAAGCTGCTAAGAAATACGGCTGGGATTGGAGATTATTGGCAGCACTTTCTTATCAGGAATCAAAATTCAATCCTGATGTTGTATCGTTTGGAGGTGCTTATAGTATGATGCAGTTCATGCCTGAAACAGGTCCGATTTATGGTGTCTATCCATCATCACCACCAGAGATGCAGATCATGGGAGGAATGAAAAAATTGAATTCCGATTTCAATTCATGGTCGTCAGTTCCAGATAAAGTTCAGCGTCAGAAATTTGCGCTGGCAACCTATAATTCAGGACGCAGTCATGTTGTAGATGCGCAGCGTTTAGCCGAGAAATATGGTTTAAATCCGACCATTTGGGATGATAATGTCGAAGTGATGATGTTCAATTTATCGAAACAGGAGTATTACCGTGATCCCGTTGTGGAAAGTGGTGCAGCTAAAGGAAATGTGACACATCGTTATGTACGTGAGATCATGAGTCGCTATTTGATTTGGTCAACTCTTTATCATTGATATTTTGGTGACCGAGGAGAAATTAAAACAGTTGATCGTTATCGAAGGCCCTACAGCGAGTGGAAAGACATCACTCGGAGTCGAGCTGGCTCAGCGTTGGAATACGGTCGTTCTCTCAGCAGATTCGCGACAGTTTTACAAAGAACTTGCAATAGGAACCGCTAAACCTTCTGTCGAAGAAATGGAAGGTGTCAAACATTATTTTGTCGATTCTCATTTTTTAGAAGATGAGGTGAGTTCAGCGCGATTTGCGAATGAAGCATTAGCAGTTCTTGAAAAGGAATTTCAAGTGCATGATAAAATTTTAATGGTTGGTGGTTCAGGAATGTTTATCGATGCACTTTGTGTCGGATTGGATGATATTCCAAAATCAAAGGAACTTCGTGAAGTCATTACAAAAGAGTGGGAAGAGAAAGGATTAGAGCCTTTGTTACAGGAATTAAAAAAAACAGATCCGGAATATTTTGAACAAGTCGACAAAGAAAATCCTATGCGCATTATTCGCGCGATAGAAGTCATCCGGCTGACAGGTGAGCCTTTTTCCAAGCAAAGAACGAGATCAGAAAAAGATCATTTTTTCGAGGTGAAACGATTTGTCATCCATCACGATCGGGAGGTTTTGTATCAGCGAATCAATGCCAGAGTGGATTTGATGATTGAGGCTGGTTTATTGAATGAAGCAAAATCAGTTGAAAACCTAAAACATTTGTCAGCTCTGAGAACTGTTGGTTATACCGAATTGTTCGACTATTTTGAAGGAAAAATTTCATTGGAAAGAGCTATCGATTTGATCAAACAAAATACACGTCGTTATGCCAAACGTCAGCTGACTTGGTTCAGAAGACATCCTGAAGCAGTTTGGATTGAATATTCTTCGACAAAACAAATGGCGGATGAAATTTTTTTAGATTCAAGACTATAAGAATCAAGACCAAAAGACCTAGACGACAAGATAAAAAAGTCTTTAAATCTTTCGTCTTATAGTCTTTCGTCTATCTTTGGAATGATTCTTGAAATCAATTTCAAAAAACACGACAATGGACATTATCCTCGATCGAATTATGCCTGTTCCTCTTGCCTCGATTCAACACGGATCGGATAGCATTTGGGGAAATTTTGTAGAAATGAAAGCAGGCAAGCATATCCTCCTGAACGCATCCAGTGGTAAAGGGAAATCAACGTTTACGATGACAACCTTTGGATTACGGAACGACTACGATGGAAAAATTACCTATGATGGAAAAGACATCAAGGAGTTTTCACCAGACGACTGGACAAAAATCCGTCAGCGTCAGATTGCGGTTATTTTTCAAGATTTACAGCTTTTTCCTACCTTAACTGTTGCTGAAAATTTATTCATTAAAAATAAATTGACCGATACGTATTCAGAACAGGAATTGCTGCAGATGCTTCAACAGCTGGAAATCGATAACAAATGGGGGCAAAAGTGTGGTTTACTTTCCATGGGACAACAACAACGTTTGGCAATCATCCGAAGTCTGTGTCAGCCATTTGAATGGTTAATCATGGATGAACCTTTTTCGCATTTGGATATTGAAAATACGAATCGTTGTCTCAAGATGATTGATCAACGCTGCCGCGAATTGAATGCAGGTTTTGTCTTGACTACTTTAGGAGATAGTCATGGTTATCAGTACGATCAGGAATTAAAATTGTGAGCCATGTTAAATAAACTTTTATTCAAAAATCAAGATAAAAAGCAGTTGACGATTGCTATTATCGGTGCATTCATGGGAATCACATTTCTGATTACATCTATTCATTACATCATTAAAGTCAACGAATTTGGAAAGGGAGCCGATATTTTAGGTCCTAATACATTGATCGTTCAAAAAAAGGTAACGAATGCCAGCAGTTTAAATTTGACGAAAACAGATTTTTCAATCCATGAATTGGAGAAAATGAGAAAAGAACCTTTTATAGTCGAAGTTCAGCCGGTATTGAGTAATAATTTCTCTGTGTCGTTCGAAACTTCAGACCCATTGGTGCCTTATTTTCGGTCAGATGTCTTTATTCAAACGGTTGATAAAAAATTCCTGGATGTCAAAACTTCAGATTGGGACTGGAAGCCAGGAGATAAATATGTGCCGATGATTATGCCGCGAGAATTTTTAGTAATGTTAAATACATTTATGAGTTCGAGTGGAATTCCACAAATATCGGATGATATAGCGAAGCAGGTCAAATTCAAATTCAAATTGAAAAATGACAAAGGCGAAGAGAAAGTGGATGTTAGAATCATCGGTTTTACAAACGAGGTGAGTTCACTTTTGGTACCAGCATCGTTCATGAAATACGGTAATGATAAATATTCCGATGGAACCGACAATAAAATCACCCAGATCATGATTTCAGGTAAAGAAAGTGAATTTGGTTTGGTTGAAGATTTGCTGAATAAGAAAGGATTGGAATCAAAAAATGCACAGATGGTTGTGGGACGTTTAAAAAGCGTTGTTGGAACATTGTTTATTGTTGTACTGGGAATTTCGATTATAGCTGTTCTTGCTTCCGGTTTGGTACTCATTCAGTATATGCAATTGCTCATGTCGCGTAATGCCTATGAAGTCCGGACACTTTTGAGAATCGGGTATAATCCGAAAGATATCATCCGAAGTTTCTTTGTTTATTTCGTGAAAATATTCGGGCTAGTCGCCGGCTTAGGCTTCATAGTTTTCATAGTTTTCAAATTTTTCCTGGACAGTATGTTTGATTCAGGAGGTTTGTACATCGATAAAGGAATGACAATTATAAGTATTGTTTCGCTTTTGCTAGCCTATGCAGTTTTCACAGTGGCGAGCTACAATACAGCTAAAAAAGGGATCTTCCGCCAATTTTAAATGGTTAAATAAATGTTAAAACTTATTTCTTTCTTATTTTTGATACGTCTTCAAGATTGTAAAGTATTATAAATAACGTTATCTGATTAATTATGAAACTCTTAATTGTTTTTACATTCCTAATTGCTTCTGCTTCTTTTGGGCAAAAATTGAAATTTAAGATTGTTGGTCAAAAGGATACGACTATTTTCTTGGTAAAATATTATGGAAAGAACTTGTATTACGCTGATACAGCAGAATTGAAAAATGAAGTAGTTGAATTTGATGCAAAAAAACAGAAGCCAGGAATAATGGCTGTTTTGATGCCTCAGCAAAAATATTTTGAGTTCATATATAATAATGAAGATGTTCACATCGAAACGATTGCACCGGATTTTGTAAAAACAATGAAGGTCAAGAAATCGGAAGAGAATAAAGTATTTGCTGAATACATGCAGTACCTTGCTGTTAAAAGAGCCGAGGCCAATAAAATTTCAGAGGAGCGATCGAAACTTAAAAAAGATGATCCACAATACAAGGAGTTGGGAGAGAAATTGGATGCAGTTTCAAAAGAAGTAGTAGCTTATCAAAAGAATTTAATTGCTAACAATGCTGATAAATTGGTTTCGAAAATTGTAAAAATGGGGATGGAAATTGAAGTTCCTGAAGCACCAAAAGATGCGAACGGTAAACCACTTGACTCATTATTTGCCTATCATTATTACAGAGATCACTTTTTCGATAATATAGATTTGAAAGACGACCGTTTAGTGAATACACCGGTGTTTCATAATAAGTTGGAAACGTATTTTGGAAAAACAATGATGGTTCAACATTGGGATTCGATTATCAAGTACGGTTTTTTATTTTGTGATAAGCTGGATCCAAAATCTAAAATATTTGAATATTCTGTTTCTTGGATTACATCAACTTATGAAAAGAGTAACATCATGGGGATGGATAAAGTCTTCGTAATGATGGGTGACCGCTATTATTGTAGTAAGAATCAGGAGGGTAAATCACCGGCGTATTGGATGCCTGAAGAAAAACTGAAGACTTTGTGTGAAAAGGTCGAAGTCCAAAAGAACTTAGTAATGGGTGTAAAACCTCCAAACATCAGTTTACGTGATACGACAGATACGAAGTGGATTGATTTTTACAGTTTGAAATCAGAATATACCATTTTATATTTCTGGGATCCGGAATGCGGGCATTGTAAAAAAACAACTCCGAAATTGCAGGAATTGTATGCGAAGAAATTCAAGGATAGAAATATCGAAGTTTTCTCTGTAGGTAAAGCGGTTGGTGACGAATTCGGAAAATGGAAAAAATACATCAAAGACAATCATTTGACATTCATTAATGTGGCGGTTACAGAACCATTGTTCAAGGCAGCGATGGAAGATGCAAGGCAATTTGTTCCTAAGTACACTACTCTGGAAGCGTTGAATTATCAAACGACTTATGATATATACTCAACACCGCGTGTTTTTGTATTGGATAAGGATAAAAAGATCATAGCGAAACAACTTTCAATCTCACAATTGGAAGATTTGTTGGATCATTTACAAAATAAAAAAGATGCACCGAAATTATTTCCTCCGGATCCAGAAGAGGATGAACAGATGCAGCATTAAGAAATAAAAGGTGATCTTGGGATTGCCTTTTTTTATGTTATTTTTTTGTT
>CAIUKX010000339.1 GCA_903899795.1 uncultured Flavobacteriales bacterium | reverse complement strand
GGACAATTCAAACCAGTCATTGATCCAAAGAAATTTGAATTCGAAGAAATTGTAGCGGCTTATCAATATGTTGAATCAGGACAAAAGATCGGCAATGTAGTAATTTCCGTTATCAATGAATAAAATGGACGACCAACTTCTCATCCGCAACTATTCAATCTCCGATCATGATCAGATAATTGAGTTATTGCGTTTGAATACTCCCGAATATTTTGCTCCAGAAGAAGAACAAGATTTAATCCATTATTTAACCCATGAACTTGAACATTATTTTGTCATGGAAATAAGCGGCTTGATCATTGGAGCCGGAGGCATCAACTTCAAAGGAAAAAAAACTGAAGCTTACATTAGTTGGGATTTTATGCATCCGGATTTTCAAAAAAGAGGTTATGGCTCGATTCTTTTGAAACATCGGATTGATAGCATTAAAAGTAATTCTGAGGTTTCTAAAATCATCGTCCGTACCAGTCAAATGGTCTATTCTTTTTATGAAAAGTCGGGATTTGTACTTACTCAAAAGATAATCGATTTTTGGGCAAAAGGATTTGATTTGTATGAAATGGAGTATCTTATTTCCTGACCATCTACGTGAAATTTTCCATCACATTCAACAATGTTCTGCTTTTATTTTCCGTTTCATCCCATTCCGAAAGTGGCACAGAATCAATCGTAAAGCCACCACCCAGGTATAAAAAAGCACTTCCTTTTTGAATCTGGCAACACCGCAAATTGACATACAATGAAGTTGAATTTTTAGTAATTAAACCAATCATTCCGGTATAAAAAAGCCGCTCATGTGGTTCTCTGAAATTAATCAATTCTATCGCTTCTTTTTGTGGCAACCCACTTACAGCTGGAGTTGGATGTAATTTCTGTACAATTTCTACAATTTTATTGCTTTCCAAATCAAAGCTGATATCCGTTCGCAAATGCATAACAGGCCCAGCCTGAACATCATATGGTCCATTTACATCCATCTTTTTGATTCCAGCACTTTGTAATTTTTCCTGAATGAATCCGGTTACGTACAATTGTTCCAACTTTTCTTTTTCAGTCCAGTTCAAGCGTGATGAAACAGGTTTTGTTCCTGCCAATGCCATCGTAAATCCCGAATGAGAAAAAGCATGCAGTAAAATTTCTGGTGATGCTCCAATCCACGTACCGATTTCTTCACCAGAAGCCAGATATACAAATGCTTTCGGATAAATTTCACACAACTGCTGAAACAAATCATTGATCTTCTTTTCATCAAACGAAACCTTCTTCACGCGTGAAAACACTGCTTTTTTGATCTTATTTTTTTCAAAAGAATTTAAAAATGACTGAGCTTCAACTAAGTAATCCTCTTTTTTAACTATATAAGGCTCTTCATTAGAAAACGATGGTGTTCCGTCAGAAATTAAAGACGGGACAAATTCCACCAAACGATCACTCAAAAATGTGGACATAAAAAATCCACTGGCATATCGAATCGATTTAATCGTTCGAAAATAACCGGATTGTTCAATTATTTCGTGACCAGGTAAGCGATATTTTAATAAATCCGACACTAATTACGGGGAACAATCATTACCGTTAAACGACCTGTACAAACCAATTTATCGGTTGCCATGTCAAAAATGTCTACCTGCCATAAATGTGTTCTTCTACCAGCATGTACAATCTTTCCTATCGCTTTTACCATACCACTTTTAACACCTCCAATGTGATTCGCATTGATTTCCAATCCAACCGGAGCTTCTTTGGATAGATCCAATAGTAAAGTCGAACCCATTGAACCAATGCTTTCAATCAAAGCTGCACTTGCACCTCCGTGAAGCAAACCCAATGGTTGATGCGTACGATGATCGACAGGCATGGTTGAAACAATATAATCCTCACCTATTTCTATGCATTCGATACCTAACACCTCCATCAAGGTATTCTTGTTAAAAGCATTAACAGCAGCTAAATCGAGTTGTTGTAATTTCATGTTTTCAGACTATAAGAAGAAAGACTACAAGAAGAAAGCCCCTTATAGTTGGCTACAAACTTAATCAGTATTTCTACAAATAAAAACGTCTTGCGTCTATTTGCTGCACAAAGTCAATCCTTCAATAGCAGAAGTATCATGCTGATACATCAATAGTACACGATTGGATAATACTTTCGCATCTTCTTTTTTACCCAAGAAGTAAGTCGTCCATGCACTCATCAAAATAGAATCATAATCCAAAGGAAACAATGTTAGAGTGATATCAAAATGTTTCAACGCATCGACATAATTCTTACGATAGTAATAGATCATTCCCAAACGATAATTCACCAATGAATTTTTCGGATCGAAACGGACAATGCTTTTATAGGTATTTTCAACATCATACCATTTTTCCTGAGCAATCAACGGCAATGCCAATCCCCAAAGCGGCTCAGTTGCTCCAGGATTCAAATCACATGCTTTTTTGTAGTAAACCACTGAATTAGCATAATCTTTACTCAAATAACTCAACCATCCGATACGTAAATTCACCAAATATGACTTATCGGAATAAATCGGTTGAATGTCTTGAAGCGCAGCTTTGAAGTCGCCTTTATCTTCGTTCATAAAACTTTTGGCAAATGCAGCCTGCATTGCTTTTATGTCTTGTGAAAATGAATTCACTGATACAAGCAAACTCAATGTGAAAACGGTTTTTTGTAGTATGTTCATGGTTTTTCGTTTAAAAATTTTGTTACTCAAAAATAGAAATTATTTAATTAACCCCAAACCTTCCAAGGCTGATGAATCGGCTTGATAAATCAATAAAACTCTGTTAAATAAAACTTTTGCCTCATTCATATTTCCTAAAAAATAATGATTCCAAGCGCTCATCAATAACGTGTTATAATCCATCGGATACAAATTGAGCGCAACATCAAAATACTTCTTTGCAGTTGAATAATTCTTTCTGTAATAATAGATCATACCCAATTTATAATGAGCGGTCGAACTTTTTGGT
>CAIUKX010000338.1 GCA_903899795.1 uncultured Flavobacteriales bacterium | reverse complement strand
GCACGACCTGTCTTTTTTTGAAAAAATAAATACCATTTACAATAACACCCCTTCCATGTATCAATTCATCAGTTTGGAAAATGGTAATTTTATTTCAAAATACACCATCGGATGGTCATTGGTAATGTCTCCTTTTTACTTCATCGCTGATATTTGGGCGCGAATCGGCAACTATCCTCATGATGGTTTTTCATGGCCCTATCAATGCATGATGGCTATTGGGTCATCCTTTTACACCCTTTTAGGACTCGTATTTACACGAAAAGTGCTGCTTCATTTTTTCAATGACAAAATCACCGCCATCGTCCTTTTACTGCTTGTTTTTTGTACCAATTACTTTTTGATTCAATTCATTTCACTAGGTTCATCTCACACACTTGAATTCTGTTTCATTGCCTTATTAATTTGGCTAACCATTCGATTCCATGAACAAGCAACAACGAAAAATGCCATCGCTCTTGGTATTTGCATTGGAATCATTGGCTTGATTCGTCCTCCTGATCTCATTTTAATCCTACTACCTTTCAGTTGGAGCATACGCAAATGGGGGGGCTTGAAAGGAAAGATTCAATACTTTTTACAATCGGAGAGAAAAAAGACCGTTCTGGTATTTATATCCATGATTGCGATTCTTTCCATCCAGTCTATTTTTTGGAAAATCACCACCGGACATTTCATTATCAATAGTTACATGAACAATGCAGGTGAAGGATTTGACTGGTTTACACCCTATACGCTTGATGTGCTCTTTAGTTTTCGAAAAGGTTGGTTGATATATACTCCAATCATGTTGTTTGCTGTTATCGGATTATTTATTTGGAAAAAACGAGATTCTACAAACGGAATTTTTCCAGTATTGACATTTTTCATTTTTCTGTATGTTGTTTCCTGTTGGACAACCTGGTGGTATGCTGCGAGTTTTGGACAGCGATCCATGGTTGATGTTTATCCTTTGCTGGCGATCGGATTCGGTTTTTTTATCCTGAATCTTAAATCCAAGCGAACCAAAGTAATTTTTACTGGCATTGCAATTTTATTCATGACCTTGAATCTCTTTCAAACTTATCAGGTGTCCAAGGGAGTTCTCCACACCTCACTCATGAACAAGGAATATTACTTTTCAACCTTTGGGCAATTAACTCCACCGACTGAAGCCCAAAAAGATTTATTGCTCATCGATAAAGGAGTCGCTTACTTCGAAGGTTTTCATAACAAAGACAAATACAAGATTTGTTTTTCTAAAAACTATCCCTTCCCGAAAAAATTTGAATTAAACGATGTTATCATCTATACGCCATCCATAAATGTAATGCCTTCTTCAGTTTCTCAAAAAGATCATTTTTGGTTGCGCTGTACCTGGAAATACGATGGGACGACTGAACAACTCAATGGGAAAATATTCACTGCTTCCGCGATGCATCATAATCAGGGTTATGGATGGGTTGGAAGAGATATTAATGATTCACTTGTTCATGTCGATACACTTAAAAAAACAGTCGTCTTCGAGAATTTATGTCCGGATATCCGCTCTACCTCCGATCCGATTCGTTTGGGCATTTGGAAGCAAGCTGGTTTACCAATTCAGATAAAGTCTGTTTTGGTTGAGGGTTTTGAGCGAAAATGAATCACACCATTCTCAACGTATCAATCACTTTCACTACATCTCTACTTTCTTTTCTTCTGATCCACCAGAAAGTGATTGACAATATAAATCCGGGATTTAACAGTTCTTCACCTACCAATGCTACGATATCATCGTGAAATTTAGTTTTTTCATGTATGGTTTCCGGAGATTCTACTGCCAATTTTTCTGCAGTAAGCCACGCTATATCCCTTGCTTTATTCACAAGAAAACCTGCTGTTTTTTCATCTACTTTACCTCCCATTTTATCAATCAGTCGAAAAGAAGGTGACACTTTTTCTATTCTGGTTTCGACATCTTTAATCATACTTTCCAACAGATCCATAATTTTCAGGAAATCATTCTTCAGAGCTGGTAAAGAATTACCCGGTGCTACTTGAGCAGAAGCTATCGCCAAATCCAGATTAATGTGAGCATTCATTCCCAACAACAAATGTTGTAAAATCATCGGTGAATTGGATCTGGAAGCTTCAAATGCTATCAGCCAGCTTTCATGTGGAACACCTTCGTTCCAGTATTCATGAATCGCATCTAAGTAACGATTGGCAAAAACAACATCCAAACGTTCCATACGTGCATTGTCCTCGAAATAGTTTCCTTCTCTTATCTTTTCTCGCACTTGAAATGTTACATCACGATACAAAACAGCAAAATATCCCAATTTACTTTTTTCACGAATACAACGTTCAATCACTAAATCCATTTGATGGATTATGTCGTCTATTGTCTGGTGTGAAATAGCTGCATTCATGTTTAAGAGAATTAAATAATTAATTCAAATATCGGAAAAAGAATGAGAAATCCTAATTTATTGAGTATGGTTTGGTGCTGCTGCTTGATTTTCTAACCGCAAAGTGCACAATGAAGGCGCAAAGTACGCAAAGAGCATTTTTGAGATTAATTTAGTCAATAAACCGAAAAAACAATTTTATATTTTACTGTTTATGATTCTCCGTATCCCATTTTTAATAAGAGAAACATTGAAATTTATCAATAATCCAAGCTTACAGTTCGATAGTTTCAAATATGTCAGTGTTTGAGCTAGATGCACATCATTTAAAGCTTCTACAGATTTGATTTCAATGATAAATTTATTTTCAACCAATAAATCTATTCGGTAACCTACTTCCATCTTAATTTCTTGATAAATAAGGGGTAATGGTTTTTGTTTCTCGACTTTTAAACCTCTTCTAGAAATTTCATAGAACAAGCATTCTTCATATGCGCTTTCAAGCAATCCGGGGCCTAAATTTTGGTGAACTTTTAACGCACAATCTACTACTATTTGTGATATTGTATTTTCAGTCATTGATCGTAATACTTTAAATAATTAATAAAATATTAGTTTAATTTAACCAAAAAGATCAATCCAGACAATACTCTAAAAGAAATAAATCTTAATAAATGTAATTTAACTTTGCTTCCTTAGCGGATTCTTAGCGAACTTTGCGGTTAAAACTTATTACAATACCTCCGACTTTTTCTTTTTAACAACCCAAAATATTATCGGAAACACCAATAATGTCAAAATGGTTGCTGTCACCAATCCACCAATAATTACTATCGCCAATGGCTTTTGTGATTCAGAACCTATACCAGTTGATATTGCGGCCGGAAGCAATCCAATCGAAGCCATGAGAGCCGTCATTACAATCGGGCGAGTCCTCACTTTCACGGCTTCCAATATCGCATCTGCTAAAGCTATTTTCTTCTTAATATTTGATTGGAACTCGAGGATCAGAATTACACCGTTTTGAATACAAATCCCAAGCAAGGCTATGAACCCAACTCCCGCAGAGATTCCAAAATTGATTCCAGTGATATGTAAAGCGATAATTCCACCGATAATAGCAAAAGGTACATTTGCAAGTACAAGTACCGCGTCTCTGACATTTCCAAACATCACAAAAAGCAAAAAGAAAATACCCAATAAACTGATTGGAACTACTTGACTCAATCGTGCTGATGCCCTAACCTGATTTTCAAATTCACCTGTCCAACCGATCGAATATCCTGTCGGAAGTTTGATGTTTTTCAATACTTTCTTTTGGGCTTCGGCAATTGTACTTCCCAAATCTCTTTCACGTACTGAAAATTTTACTCCGATAAACCGTTTCGTATTATCTCTGTAGATAAAAGCTGGACCTGTAACTTGCTTAATAACTGCTATTTCTTTCAAAGGAATTTTACTTCCATTCGTGGAAGGAACATACAAATCAGTAATGTCTCTTTCATCTTTTCTAAATTCTTTTTGGTAACGAACCCGAACGTCAAATTTCTTCTCTCCCTCGTATTTTTGGGTAGCCGTCTTTCCACCAAAAGCTAATTCCAAAACTGCCTGAGCATCAGAAAGTGTTACGCCATAACCGGCCATTTTTTCCCTATCAAGAATTACACTGATCTCAGGTTGCCCGACATTTCTAAGAATCCCAACGTCTTTGATTCCTTGAATATTACGAATCTGAGCGATGACCTCATTTGCGATTTCATCCAATTGGTTCAGATCATCACCATAAATTTTAACAGCATTCGAAGCATTGATTCCGGCTACAGACTCGGCAACATTATCGATAATTGGTTGCGAATAATTGTACGTTATCCCCTGGTATTTTTTTAATTTGGTATCCATCTCGCTGACCAATTCATCCAAGGTAATTTTCCGCTTCCATTCTTCTTTAGGTTTTAAATTCACCTGCATTTGAACGTAATAAAAACCACTTGGATCTGTACCGTCGTTACTTCTTCCTACTTGTGAAAGCACACCATTTACTTCTGGAAATGAATTCAAATTCTTCCTCAAAATATGCGTCATTTTTACCGTTTCTTTCAAACTCGAGCTCATCGGTAATTTGGCTTCTACCCATAACGCACCTTCGTTCAATTGAGGTAAAAATTCAGTTCCTAGGAAGGAAGCTGAAGCAAAAGTTACAACTACAATAGCAATCGAGGCAATAAGTGTTTTCAGCTTATTCGCAAATGTCCATTTAAAAGCTCTTTCCACCAATCGATCCCAAAAAATCACAAATGGATTGTGCTTTTCTACCACATTCTTATTCAACAAAAGATGGAATAAAAGCGGAACCAAAGTCAGCGTAAACAATAAAGCACCTAACAGCGCAAATCCAAGTGTATAAGCCAAAGGAGAGAACATCTTCCCTTCTACTTTTTGAAAGGCAAAGATTGGAAGTAAAGCCGTAATAATGATTAACTTGGAAAAGAAAATAGCTTTCCCCATTTCACCACCGGTTCTTTTGATCATACTTCCTTTAGCCAGAAGGTTAAATTTCTTCATCCCAACTTCTTTCGCCTTATGATCCATCATCACAAAGAGTCCTTCGACCATTACGACGGCTCCATCTATAATAATTCCAAAATCAACTGCTCCCAAACTCAATAAATTCGCACTCATTCCCAGCATTTTGAGGCATAGGAATGCAAAGAGCAACGAAAGTGGAATTACGATAGAAACAATCAACGTTGTTCGCCAATTGGCCATGAAAAGGAAAACAATAACTGTCACAAAGATGATTCCTTCGGTTAAGTTGTGCATCACAGTTCCAGTAGTATAATGCATCAATCGATCCCGGTCATAAAACGTTTCCATTTTTACATCTTTCGGGAGAATTCCATTGTTCAATTCATCGATTTTTGCTTTTACCAAGGCTAGAACTTCATTCGGATTTTCGCCCTTTCTCATCACAACGATCCCTTCGACTACATCGTCATTGTCATTGAGTCCTACCTGACCTACTCTAGGCATTGAACTTTCTTCTACATCAGCCAGATTTCTAACCAAAATGGGATTCCCATTTGCATCATCGACGATAATATTTTCAATATCTTCTATTGATTGCAATAATCCGATCCCACGGATCACATAAGCCTGTCCATTTTTCTCAATTACATCACCGCCGACGTTCAGGTTACTCTTTGTCGTCGCTTCGAAAACTTGTAAAGGAGTGATGTTGTATTTTGCTAATCGATTCGGATCAACACTGATTTCATACGTTTTTTCTTGTCCACCGAATGCTACCAAATCTGCAACTCCAGGAACAGCTCTCAACTGTCGGTCGATCACCCAATTCTGAAGTGTTAGCAAATCTCTTGTGTCTCGACTTGAACTTTTTAGAACATACCGAAATACCTCACCTGTTGGTCCGTAAGGAGGTTGAACATCAGGTTCTACTCCATCAGGAAGTGAAACGTTTTTCAATAAATTATTGACTTGTTGGCGCGCAAAAAAGTCTTCAACATTATCATCAAAAATAATCTTGATCACCGATAAACCAAACATCGTAATACTTCGAACACTCGTTTTCTTTTGAACGGAGTTCATCGAAATCTCAATCGGAGTAGTCACAAACCGTTCGATTTCTTCAGCACTTTTTCCATTCCATTCTGTAACGATGATAATCTGTGTATTCGTCACATCAGGAAATGCTTCAATCGGCATGTTTTTGAAAGAAAGGTAACCTGAGATCACCAAAATCCCTACCCAAAAGAACGTGAAACCTTTGTTCTTAATCGAAAATGCAATAATATTTCTTATAAATTTCGTCATTATAATCAATCATTTAATGCATCATAAATCAACAATTGGTTATGCGTAATAACCTTTTCACCTCGCTTCAATCCTTGAGAAATATAGGTAACATCTCCAACCTGACGAAGTACTTCTACTTGTCTGGTTTCGATATTATTTCTATCCTTAAAAATCATAACGAAATACTTGCTCTTATCGAAAATTAAAGCAGTTGACGGAATTTCGATTTTCTTATAATTCTCTTCATAAGAAAGTTTTATGGTTGCTCTCATTTCAGGTTTCAGCATATTATCCGGATTGGGCAGAATAACTCTAACCTTCATTGCTTTGGTTTCCGGATCGATAATATTGAAGATTTTATCAATTTTCCCGTGAAAAACTTTATCAGATGAACTCAACGTTGTTACCTGGGCATCCATTCCCAACTTAACAAGATTGATATCAATTTCATTGACATTGACAATCGCCCACACATTTTTTATATCAGCGATATCGAAAATATTATCTGACTTATCGCTTCGCAGCATCATGTCCTGATTGATGTTTTTCTGAATAATAAATCCATCCATCGGTGCTGTTACTTCATAAAGAGATCCTGAATGCAGATTATAAATTTTATAGACCTCCTGAATTCTATTCAATTGCGATTTTGCTTTTTCGAGCTGACTATTCGCCTCCAATACATCTCTTTCCGAATTTAATTTCCCTTCGTATAGTTCCTGAGTAACTTTGACATTATTTTTCGCTATCAATAAATCACTTTTAGCATCCATTAACTGACGTTCAAAATCAGCTACCTCGATACTTCGAATGACTGCCAAAACCTGTCCTTTATGCACATAGTCACCCAATTCGACATTCACACTTACCACACTTCCTCCTACAACTGGAAAAACTTCTGTCAATTTATTGTTGTCAGCAGTAATTTTCCCGTAGAAATTCAAAACGTTTTTAACCGTTTGCTTTTCAGCTTGTGATGTTGTTGTTGTCTTCAGCATCGTATCGCTCAAAACAAACGTTTCTTGTTTCTCTTCGTCTTTGGGAGCATGACTACAACTCAACAAAAACAAAATCAAGCTACTGGTCAACCATTGTTTACCTCTTAATCGCATATTCAATTTCGTATTAACTTTCAAAATCTTACATTTTAATTCAAGTACAGCTTCTTCTAGAAAATGGCGCTGTTCGTTATGATATTAATTTCTTCTCCCGCTACAATAATATTTTTCTTAAACTCATTCAGCTGTATTGACATTTGATTGTAGCTTTCCATGAAATCTGTAAACTCCAAAATACTAACATTTCTCCGCTGAAAATTGGTCAAAACACCGGTATACACTTTTTCAAAATCACTTACAGTTGACAAGGATAACTGGGAATAATTATATCTGGCTTCTTTCCATTTATTGACACCAGCCGTAACCTCAGTTTTTAGCTGTAAAAAAGTAAGTTCTTTATCCACTTTGGATTGATCCAATAATGTCCTTGCGTATTTGATATTTCCCTGATTTCTATTCCACAATGGGATCGGAATTCCAAATGTGATGTTTGTTTGGTTCACAAATGCGCCACCTCTTTGATCATAACCTGCACCGATATTCATGTCGGGAATAGCTATCGATTTTTGCCATTTTACATTCCATTCGTTGGCTTCAATCTGTTTTAATTTCAATAAAAAATCAGGTCTGTTTTTTACTGCTATTGTATCCAATTCAGCGATGTTAAACTGTTTATCAGCAATGTATTTTTCGAAAAAATTATCAGCCGATGTTGGAACAATGGTTTGATCTTCGTTGAGTAACAATTGTAAATTTGCCTGCTCTTCAATGTTGTTATTAACAATTTCTATTCTCAAATTCTTGAAATTCAGCAATAAAGATTGTAATCGTACTAGCTCGATCAGCGGTAAATTTCCTTTTTGAGTCTGTACGGCAAAGGATTTTACTAGCGTATCAATGTTCGCAATTTGCGCATCCATTGATTCTATTTTTTTATTATTGAAATACACCAGATAAAAACTTTTTCGAAGCTGAAATTTTAGTCTTCTTAAAATATCCTGAAATTCCAAAACAGCTACTTCCTCGTTAGCACGAGCATAACCTACCTGATTTTTTTTATCCCCACCCAAATAGATGATCTGCTGAATAGCGAAGGCCTTTTGACCTTTTGCTCCAACATCAAAATAGCGATTATTTTGGGGATTGATAGCATTCACTTCCGATGAGAAAGTTGGATTATCCCAAATTTTAGCCTGTATCACCAAGGCTTTACTCGCTTCAATATTATAATTCGATGCCAGTAAGAAAAGATTCTTCTCCAAAAATTGAGCTTCACATTTCTCCAAACTCAATTCTTTTTGAGAATAGGCGGAAATGGTAACACAAAATGTGATAATAAAAACTCGAAAGTTTAACATTCCTAATAAATTTGGCGCAAATGTGCTCAACTAGACTTTAGATCACCTTAAATTCGACCTTAAAAAAAGCTTAATGTTTCAATAATACCGTAAAAACATTGAGATTGGTCTTAGGTGAAGTATACTGGATACTTCCATTGTGCTGCACTAAAATTCGTTGAACA
This sequence comes from uncultured Flavobacteriales bacterium, assembly GCA_903899795.1. Lineage (GTDB taxonomy): Bacteria > Bacteroidota > Bacteroidia > Flavobacteriales_D > Crocinitomicaceae > CAIUKX01. The sequence continues at coordinate 5,310 of CAIUKX010000338.1, read as the reverse complement.
ATTCGTAAACCTAGTCCCAAACCGGAAATACCTTCCGCATTTTTCCCTCGCATGAAGGGATTGAACATTTCTTTCTGTTCATCCAACAATATAGTTTTTCCGGTATTGGTGATCACAATTTTCAAATCATTACCTTCCTGTGAAATTTTGATATTCGCTTGTTTATTATCGGAATAAATACAGGCATTTTTCAGTAAATTTTGAAAAGCAATAATCAACAGTGATTTACTGCCTCTCACCTCCATCAAAGTATCAATATTCTCAGCAAAATCAATATCCAGAAGAATCTTAAAATTTGGAAAAGCCTTGTTTAATTTTTCGATGCAATCGTAAATAATTTCATCAATCCGGTATTCTTCTTCGTCATAAATTTTCTGAGAATCCAATTTGGAAAGTGTCAAAAGAATATTGATCAACTCTGTCAATTGATTGATGTCCGCAAGGATTGTTTGTAAAAACAACTTCCCTTTTTCATCTATTCCATTTCGCAAAATTTCATTCTCCAATAAAGCTGTAATTCTGGAAATCGGAGTCCGCAATTCATGGGAAGCATTCGAGGTAAATTCTTTTTGTTTTTGATACGACTGGTCGATCCGCTTCATCATCAGATTGAACTCATTGGCAATCAAATCGATTTCATTGTTATCGCTATTGACATCAATTCGTGTATCTAAATTATTTTCATTGATCACCTTAATTTTGTTGTGAAAGACGTCCAAAGGAGAAAGTAATTTTTTGACAGCATAGGAAGTCACGAACCAACAAGCGATCGTAAAAACAACATAAGTTGTCAGTAAAATCCAGATCAAATATTCTAGCCCCCTAGTACCACGACCATCTGTAGCAGAAATCAATGCATAATAATCCTTCTTATTTTTCTCAAATACAACTCCACACACTTCATAATCACCTTCTTTTCTGAAAAAACTTTTATTTTTCTTCAAATAAGTCAAATCATTAACGGTCCAGTCAATTTTAGCGTCATCAATACTACTGTAAATCAATTTAAAATGCCGGTCAAAAATGAGTGTTTTTTCATCCAGCAATTCGTGAATGGTATTTTGATCAATAGCTTTTAAAACTTGGTTATCGACCTCCTTAACGTTGACTAATAGCTTGATGGAGGAAATAGCTTCTTTTTGTAAGCGACCTTCAAATTCCTCTTTTCTGAAATTGGAAAAAAGAACCAAAACAACGGCTGCTGCAATCCCGAAAAGAACCGAAAACAAAGCGCTTGTCAATAAGGATATTTTGGTTTTTAACGTCATGAATCACACTTCCTCTTTCAGATAATAACCGTAGCCAACTTTCGTATGAATGAGTTTTGTATCAAAATCTTTATCAATTTTTTTTCGAAGGAAATTCACGTATACTTCAATCGTATTTTGATTGGTCTCAATGTGATAATCCCACAATTTCGTAGCAATGTCCTGCTTCGATAAAAAATTACCTTTTGCTTTGGCTAAAATGGATAAAAGTTTAAATTCTTTTGGTGTCAATTTGATTTCTGTGCCCGCGCGGGTGACTTTCGCTTCATTCACCGAAATTTCCAAATCGGCAATTCGAATGATTTCCAAATCCCGAATATCGTTTTCTTTTCTTCGAAATAAAGAATTTACACGGGCGAACAATTCTTCGAAATGGAACGGTTTTACCAAATAATCGTCAGCTCCTGTTTTAAAAGCTTCCAATTTATCTTCTATATCACCGAAAGCCGTCAACATCAAAATAGGAATTTTTTTATTCTTCTCACGGATTTTCTCACACACCTGAAGTCCGTTAATTCCTGGAACGTTGATATCCAAAACGACAAGATCGTATTCTTTGGAATTAAATTGCTTCATAAACAAGGATCCATCGTAAACCCCATCACATTCGATGGACTTCAATTCGAAAAATTTTTTCACTTCGCTGGAAAGTGTAAAGTCATCTTCTAACAATAATATCCTCATCTTGTTTTGCATTTGATAAAAATAGTTCCTTTTTCAACACACAAGTCCGAATCAATGTTATTTGTGTATAAACTCCCCGTGCCTAAACCTTGTGGTAAAGAATTTTGATATTCTGCTGCAAATTGCGCAATGGCATTTAATCCGATATTTGATTCCAATGCAGACGTGATCCACCAAGGTATTTCCAACGATTCCGCCAATTCAATCCATTCTTTTGATCCCGAAATACCACCGTGGAGACTGGGTTTTAAAATGATAAACTGCGGTTTTATCGAACGAAGCAAATCCTCCTTATTTTGTTTTCCGGTAATTCCAATGAGTTCTTCATCCAATGCAATCGGTAATTTTGTTTGCTCACACAATTCCCTCATGGCCTGTCGTTGTCCAACAGCGATTGGTTGTTCAATGGAGTGTAGTTCAAATTCTGCCAGTTGATTGAGTTTCGAAAGTGCTTCTTCCGCAAAAAACGCTCCGTTCGCATCAACTCGTAAAGTTATTTCATCTGCTGAAAATCGTTTCCGGATCCTTTCTAAGACTTTTAATTCGGTTTGAAAATCGATCGCTCCAATCTTCATCTTCAGACATGAAAATCCTTCTTTCAGCTTTTGGTCAATTTGTTCTTGCATAAAAACCTCATCGCCCATCCAGATTAAACCATTGATCAGAATTTGTTGCTGACCACGACTAAAATTATTCTCAAAAACAATTCTTCTTCCTCCGTTTTTTAAATCCAAAAGTGCTGTTTCCAAACCAAACAAAATGGAAGGCCATTTTTCCAGCAATTCAATTGATTCTGCATACAAATTTAGATTTGCACACACCTCTTGCACTTTAAGTGTATAGGAATTTTCATCCGTAAAATCAGGAGATAAACCTTCAATAATACTGCATTCTCCTATTCCTTTTATTTCGGGCGTAACTTCATCCCAAACTTCAATAAACCAAGATTTTTTTTCTGTTAAAACACCTCTGCTTGTCCCGCTTGGACGCTTAAAAAAGAATGTTTTCCTGGAAAAAGAGGCTTTCATTGTAGATTGAGAAAGATACTCGTTAGAACAGCAATTGCAAAAGTAGATAATGCGACTTTTTTCAACTCAGGATCAAAATCCTTAGGATTTTTTGTTTTCATTACCTTTCGAAGGTGAATGATTAATATAATACCAGGAGTCAAACCAATAAAAGCCAATGGGCTGTTTTTCTCATTGATGTAATAAGCTAAAGCAATAAGTCCTCCCATGACCAAAAATACATGATACAACTTTGCTACATCTCCTCCCATTTGTACGACCAGTGTTTTCTTTCCAACTTTACGGTCGTTATAGATGTCACGCATGTTGTTTAAATTCAGTACAGCTGTACTCAGAAGTCCGATACTGACAGCCGGCAACATCATGATTGATTCATACGATTTACTGTACAATGTATACACTCCCAAAACGCTCACACACCCAAAGAAAATGAATACAAAAATATCACCGAAACCACTGTAGCCATAAGCTTTTTTTCCGATGGTATAGGTAATTGCAGCCACAATCGAGAAGACGGTCAAACCAGCATAAAGCCATAAAACATTCACAGGCATATCTTGAGTGCCAATGTAAATCAAAGGCACAGCTACCAACAAGCTCAATACGGAGGTGAAAGTCACCGCCCGTTTCATCTCCTGCATAGAAATCACACCGGATTGAACAGCTCTCATGGGACCAATACGTTCCTCATTATCTGCTCCTTTCATACTATCCCCTAGGTCGTTTGCCAGGTTGGAAATAATTTGAAAAAGCACAGTCGTTAACATCGCAAGCGTAAAAATGGTCCCATCCCAAAAACCATCTTTCAGCGCGCAGAACGATCCTAAAATAATACCTGAAAGGGAAAGAGGCAAAGTTCGTAAGCGCAAAGCCTTAATCCAAGCTTGTTTTTTTGTCATGAAACAAAGGTAAATAGATTTTTGATTTTGAATGTTGGATTTTGGATTAGATTCTCAATCAAAAATCAAGCATCCATAATTCAACATCAGATGCGCACTCCAATTACGCATACATCATCTACCTGTTCGCGTTCACCTTTCCAGTCTTCAAACATTTTATCAATTTCAATGCGCTGTTCATCCATTGATTTGTGAGCAATTCTCAAGAACAATTCTTTCATCCTGGATGTCTTAATTTTTTTTCCACTTTCGTTCTGATCTGCTCCTCCAAATTGATCCTGATAACCATCCGTAAAAATGTAAATAAGATCGTTTTGCTGCAATTCAATGTTATGTGTTGTAAACGGTTTTGGATCCAAATACACCCCAATTGGTTGCTTATCACCTTTGAATTCTATGATTTCATTATCACGTAAAATCCATAATGGGTTATTTGCCCCAGCCCATCTCAGCCTAATTTTCGACCAGTTTCCTTCTTGCAATTTATCTTGTTCTTCAGTTGTCTCATAGACCAATGTACACAATGAAATGTCCATTCCATCTTTCATTTCATCATCACTTTTCTCAAATTCCGAAATGATCAACTCCCTTGTTTTATCTAATATTGAGGCAGGATCGGTCAGGCCGTATTCCCTTACACTGCGGTTCAAAGCATTGTTACAGACTACACTCACCAACGCACCCGGCACTCCGTGTCCTGTACAATCTGCCGCCGCAAAAATAAGTCCATCCTGAATTTGCTCCATCCAATAAAAATCACCGGCTACGATGTCTCTTGGCTTGTACAAAATAAACGATTCTTTCAAGTATTCTTTTACAATCTTAGCAGGAGGTAAAATTGCCGCTTGTATCCGTTTCGCGTAGGTAATTGAATCCGTAATTTCTTTGTTTTTAATTTCCAATAAGGTTTTTTGCTTCTGAGTTTCCTGTTCTTTCAAACTGATAATTTCTTTCTGCTTATACGTCACTTTGTAACGGTTGAAAATAAATCCGGCAAAAACAAGTACCAAAAATAAACCTCCGTACAAAGCAAAACGCTGCGTCTTCTCCTGACGTAACTGGGCAAAAGTCACTTCATTTTCTTTGGCCTGCATGACACTATCCGCCGCAGCTTGTTTTTCATATTTGTATTCCTGACGGATTATTTCATCCTTATTATCTTCACTCATGATACTGTCACGCATCGATATAAAGAGTTCATGCATCTTTAAAGCTCTATCGTCCTGATGTAATTTTTTATAGGAGGTATACAATCCCTGAGCTGCATCCCTGATGTACCGGACAGCACCAACTTGTTGGGCTATTTTCATTGCACTTTCATTGTATTCGACTGCCTTTTTATGATCTCCTTGGAAAGCATAAATCGTAGCCATGGTAATCATTGCATTGGATATTACTGTGTTATCTCCAATTTTTTTCGCTATAGTTATC
>CAIUKX010000337.1 GCA_903899795.1 uncultured Flavobacteriales bacterium | reverse complement strand
GGAGTCATCAGTTTGTTCTGGATCGGATATGTCAGTTTGGATTTAATCGATAAGAAAGATCAGTTTTCTCCATTGTATATTTTTGGAAACGAAGATGGTAGAGTGCTTGTTGTAAATAGATTTGACGAATATTCTCCAACGAAAATAGATTTCGAAATTCCTTCTGACTTCACAACTCTTTTTCAATCCATTCTTTCGGAAAATGAACGGCTCAAATACTTGATCGTAAGTGAAAAAAAAACACAATTACTTCTTGAGAGAAAGGATAATTGGTCGAAATCGTTGGTTGCTTCTTTCTTGAAACGTGCAGGAATTCAGGTGGATTTTGATTCAAGACATTCTTTTGCAGGCGGAAAGTTCAAAGGAGAATTCAATCACACAGCCTTGTATCTTACAACTGCAAATGGAGAAAAATCCGAACATGTTCCCGGGAAATGGATGGATGTTGATTTTAAATCTACCGCCAGTATAGTTTCCTTTCGGAATAATTCTTTTTCAATAGCTGATATTTACGCAAAACCGAATGATATTGTCGAATACATTACCAAAGGATCGAGCATAAAAAAAGGAAACCAAGTAGGCGACCAGGATTTATTTGCTACTGCAATTCCGAACTCGTGTACCGATTATCATTTTTATGAAAAAGAGTTTTACTCTTGTTATGACAAGATATATGTAAAAGGTCCTTTGTATCAATGGGCAGAGACAGGATTTGTTGAGTTTAATTATAAAGGTGAGCGGGTGTTGGTTTCTGATTTTATTGCCGGACAAAACCCTGTTTTGATGTTGAATGATTTGGTGAATGATGAGACAGATGATTCCGAAGGATTAGAAGGACATTATTCTGGCATTCAATTGTTGAAGAATTTTCCAGAAACCAGTACCGAAAAACTTTACGTGAAATTAATGGATGATTTTGTAGCTGTGTCAACATCAAAATCGGCTTGTGAACAGGTTGTTGCAGATTATAAACTCGGAAATACAATTGCAATGGATAAACAGAAAATTCAAACTGTTTTTCATGGAATGCCTCAAAAAGTATCGGAGCGGTTTGTTTCTGAAGCTGCCGTTTATTCCAAATCAAAATACAGAAATACGTTGTTGGAAACACGACTGATTTTGGAATCGCCTGAAGTACAAGAAGGAGATATTGAAGAAGTGCAGGTTGCGGAAGAAAGTTCGAATTTTTCCATGTTTGTAGGTGGAACCGTGAAAGATTTTATGGTGTTAAATGGGGAAGGAAATGTACTCTCCTTATCTAACAGCGGAACGATACAATTATTTTCAGGAGGAAAAACAGCTTGGAAAAAGAGCATGAACGGTGAAACGGTTGGTTCAATTCAATTGGTTGATTTATTGGGTAATGGTGAGAAATCATATCTATGTACCTCGAAACAAGAAGTTCATTGTCTTGATAAAAATGGTAATGAGTTAAGTGGATTCCCCATTCAATTAAGTTCCAAAGCAGTTCAGTCGGCGACTAATTACCGTTGGAAAGGAGTGTGTTGCATTGCTGTTCCCACAGAAAATAATGACATTGATGTCTATGATTTGAAAGGTAAAAAAGTGAGCAGCATAAAAACAGGGCTTTCCAAAATAACAGATAAAGTCGATGTATGGGTCAGTCAAAAAATACTCTTGGCAGGGGTAAAAGACGACAAACAATATGTCATGTTCAATATTGATAAAAGGAAGGAACACCGTCGTTTTCCGATTGAAGGAAAATCATATTCGATAAAAACCAGAAATGAATTGAAACAATTTGTATTGACAAAAAATCAACTTTTATTACTGGATCAAAAAGGAAATAAAACCAATCTTCAGCGTTTGGACAATGGTGAAGTTTTAAGTTTGCTCGATGAGTCATCTTTACAATCCATTCAGGTAAAAACAAAAGATGAACTTCATTTATTGAACTTTCAGGGGAATGAATACGGGACAATACATATTCCTTTCAGTGAATTGGATTATGTGGATGTATACAATGGACGTTTTGGAAACTATGTCCTGCTGGTCGACGGTCTTGGAAATAATGTATATATCTATAAGCCTAACGGAGAAAAAGTATCCAAAAAAGCACTGGAAGGAATGAACATGGCGAAGTTGAGTTTCAATAATTCTGGTAATTTTTTGATCACCACCATCGTCGATGATTATATCATTCAGTACGTCGAAAAATAAAATTCCTGTTCAACTTACTAACTCAACATCCAACATCAAGCATTCTTCACAAACTTATATGTCTTATATGGTTCCCCTCTCCCTGAATTGAAAAACAGAATTTTAGCCAAAAAGTGTTAAATATTCCAATTCTTTTCTAATTTAGATGAATAATATCAATTAGTTTAAAATACTACTTTTATGAAACTGAAACAAAAAGGGCTGCTTTTGGTGGCTTTCGCCTTACTTGTATTGTGTTTATTTCCCGCATGTAATAAACCTGATTTTAATAAAATAGCCGGAGTGGAATGGGATCCGAATGCTGCTGTTCCATTGGGATACGCTGATTTTGGGGTTTATGATGTTTTGGCAGCAAAGGACAGTAATAATTTGATTATTATCAACCCTTTGGATGGATCTTTGGCTTTAGTATACGATGGGCAAATCGTGTCGGTTTCAGCTCAACAAGTTGTTCCGATGAGTAATTATTCTCAACAGTTCAACGAAACTCCTGCAAATTTGAGTTTGGCTGCAACTGGTTCTTTTAACTCGACAATTTCAAGTGCTTTTTCTGAAAATATCGATGTGCCGATGTCAAATGGGATCGAATTACATACTATGAATTTTACTTCAGGTTCACTGGATTTGAATTTCTCAACGACTTTACAGCAGGATATCACCCTGGCGATTACTTTTCCTGATTTGATTTCAGGTGGTGTCCCTGTAACGAAAAATGTGACCATGACGTATGGTGGAAGTGTTCCTACGAATGCAAGTACTTCGGTAAATTTAGCGGGAGTAACAGCTGACTTTACAGCTGGAGGCTCAACAGTAAACAGACTTCGAATGAACATCAATTCGACAGTTACAGGAACTGGTCAACCGATTACAGGGTCAGAATCTTTTTCTGTTTCAGCGAATTTGAACAACATGGTTTTCACGAATGCAACAGGTTATTTCGGTCAGCAAAATTTGGGAATTCAAAGTGATTCTATCTTGATTAAGATTTTCAACAACGCAACAAGTGGAACCTTCGCTTTCACCAATCCAACACTGAAATTGACTGTAAATAATTCATTCGGAATTCCTATTGATATGGGCTTCTCCAATTTGCAATCGATCAATGTGGCAACCGGACAGGTAACGCCGTTATCAGGTTATCCGAATTCATTATCTGTGCCATCTCCTGCTTCAATGGGGCAATCAACTTCAGCATCTATCACAATGACCACGGCTAATACAACCAATTTGTCGACCATTGTTTCGTCAACGCCAAAGTATTTAAGTTATTCGGCTGCTGCCACAACTAATCCGGCAGGACAAACAGCAACGCTCAACTTCGTGGAATCTACCAGTAAATTTACTGTGGATGCCGAATTGACACTTCCGTTGGAAGGATTTGCTTACGGATTCTCAGCAAATGATACGATGCCTTTCAATATGGGTGGAAATTCAAGTACGACTGATCAAATTGATTGGGCAATGATTCGATTCAATGTTACCAATGGATTCCCGGTTTCTGTAAATGCACAGGTAACCTTTGTAGATTCCAATTATGTACCGCTTTTCACACTTGTTCCAACACCTGTTGAAGTGATTTCAGCAGCACCTGTAAATTCATTAGGTAAAGTCACAAATTCAGTGAATAAAATCACAGATATTATGATTGATAAATCAAACTTCCACTTTTTGAATCAAGTAAAACATGTCATTATTAATGGGACTGGAGCGACAACAAATGCGACTACAACTCCAAATACGATTGTCAAGTTTTATGACGGATATCGACTCTCATTTAAGCTGGGGGTTCAGGTTCAGGCAAATGTAAAACAACACTTATAAACCAATTTCAAACAATCACTTTACGAATATGAATAAAAGATTATCACAAAAGAAATTTGGTTTTTTCTGTCTGTTGGTTGCGTTATTATTGAACGGTCAGCAGTTGCTTGCACAGAGAAATTTTACATTGTATAGCTTGAATGAAACGTCACAGGCATTTTACCTGAATCCGGGTTTCAAACAAAAAAACCGCTTGTACATCAGTTTACCATTAGGATACCAAAGTATTACTGCATTAAATACAGGTTTTACGCTAAACAATCTTTTAAAGAAAGAAGCCAACGATTCGTTGTACATTGTTCCAAGTGGAGCTACAGCAAAAATGGCGAAGATTAATTTCCTGAACGTTGAATCATACAATGAGATTTTTGGAGTTGGTTTCAAAGTGAAGAAAAATTACTTCAGCTTCAATGTAGCAAACCGTCTTCAAACTCGTTTTACCTATCCAAAAGGTTTGATGGATTTGGTAACGGATGGAAATGGTAAAGATTTGTTGGGAAAACGAGCTTCCATGAATGGTTTGGGATTTGATTTGATGTCTTATGTTGAATATGGACTTGGTTACAATCGCGATATCAACGATAAATTGACAGTTGGTGGACGTGTAAAATTGATCTCAGGAATAGCGAATATTCAAACCAAGAAAAGTCAGTTGGGTTTAACCACAGATGCTTCTACTTTTGATTTGACAGTAGACGGATCTATGTTGGTCAATTCATCTAATATTTCTCAGTTTTACAAAGATTCAAATTACAACGCTTCAACGATGGCGAAGTCGGCCTACAATTTCCAAAATTTTGGATTGGGAATGGATTTGGGAGCAAGCTACAAAATGAATGATAAAATCTCATTCAGCGCCAGTATGTTGGATTTGGGTTTCATCAAATGGAAAACGAACGTTACGAATTACGCATCAAATACTATTGATTATACCTTCAAAGGTGTTGACTTGAACAAAGTTTTGTTCGACAGTTTAAACCCGATGAAAGGAATTGGAGATACATTGAACAAAACATTTAACGGAAAAGAAACTTCGAAAAGTTATTCAACAGCTTTACATACAAAATTCTATTTAGGAGGTAAATACAAATTGAACAAATACTTCAGCGGGGGACTTTTAATGTACAACGAAATTGTGGCAAAGAAATATACAGCTGGTGTTTCAGCATCAATGGTTTTTCAAGCTAGAAATTGGTTGGGTGTCAGTCTGAATTATTCCATGTACGGAAGATCCTATAACAACCTTGGATTCGGGATTAACATCAAAGGCGGACCAATTCAGTTTTATGTCATGTCAGATAATTTGATGGCATTCGTAAATCCGGCATCCGCAAAAATGGTGCATGTTTCTACTGGGATGAACATAGTGATCGGACCTCGTAAAGACAAAGATAAAGACGGGGTAGTCGATAAACATGATAAATGTCCTGATATTGCTGGTTTGGAATACTTCAAAGGATGTCCCGATCGTGACAATGACAGTATCATAGATTCGGAAGATGAATGTCCTGATGTTGCAGGATTGAGAATGTTCAAAGGGTGTCCTGATAAAGATAAAGACAGTGTTCAGGATAAATTTGACGATTGTCCGGATATTGCCGGATTAGTAAAATTCAAAGGATGTCCTGACAGAGATAAAGACAGTATCATCGATTCAAAAGATGATTGTCCGGATATAGCGGGATTAGTGAAATTCAAAGGATGTCCGGATACAGATAAAGACGGTATCAAAGACAGTGAAGATCAATGCCCGGATGTTGCTGGAACATTGGTAAATCAAGGATGTCCGGATACAGATTTGGATGGAATCATTGATCAATTGGATAACTGTCCGAAAGAAGCTGGACCGAAAGAAAATGTAGGTTGTCCATGGCCGGATACAGACAAAGACGGATTATTGGATAAAGACGATAAATGTCCGAATCTTGCGGGACCGATTGCCAATCATGGTTGTCCATATGAAGACACGGATGGTGATGGGATTCTGGATCATGAAGACCAATGTCCTTCAGTGAAAGGAGTACTTGAAAACCACGGATGTCCGAAAATTGAAGAAGCGGCGAAAGAGATTTTGAAAACTGCTTTCGATAATTTGGAATTTGGAACCGGAAATGCTGTGATCAAAGAAGCATCTCATAAATCTTTAGATGATTTAGCAGGTTTATTGTTGAAGAAAAAAGATTGGAAATTACAAATTGCAGGTCACACGGATAACGTAGGTAACGATCAGGTGAACTTGATCCTATCTAAGAAACGTGCCGAAGCGGTAAGAGATTACTTGGTAAGCAAAGGAGTTCCTGCAGATCGAATCCGTACTTTGTTCTTCGGAGAAACACAGCCGATAGCAAGCAACGATACAGAAGAAGGGCGTCAGAAAAACCGCCGTGTAGAAATGACGATTGTTTTTGAATAAGATCAATCAACGATAGTAGAAAACGGTCATTACTTTTGGTAGTGACCGTTTTTCATTGAAAATATTATTGAATGCTTCTGTGGAAAAAAGAGGAGCATGAGAAAAATTGTAAAACGATGAATTGCGACTTTTCAAAAAGTAGAGAATGAGTATTTATGAATTGGTTAACGGAGCATACTCAATTAATAAATTTAATATCAAGTGTTGGAGCTTTAATTTCTGCACTAGTAGCTTTATTTACATTAAGAGAAATAAAAAAACAAAGGAGATCAACGTATAAGCCAGAATTGATTCTAAAATCATTTTCAGTTGAGCCTACTAAAAGTCCGTTTCACATCAAGAAGGACGAATTGTTAATGTATAGAGTGTCAGATTATAATGATTATTCAGTTGATTATGAAAATATTATTACAAAGGTTTTTGTACCCTATGT
>CAIUKX010000336.1 GCA_903899795.1 uncultured Flavobacteriales bacterium | reverse complement strand
TCCCCTTTCATAAGTCCCTGATGTAGCTATAGCGATAGCATCCACTTCAAGGTGTGCCAGAATTTTTTTTGTGTTGTTTGGATCTGCAATTCCTATTTTCCATTTTTTAGATGAATGCGAGGATGCAGCTATGTCGCCTCCAGCATTAATAAGAAACTCGCTATACCCCTTTTGTTTTAGAAAATTCGCTACTTGATCTATGGCGTAGCCTTTTACGTACCCGCTTGGATCATACTTTTTATTATAAAAAGCATCGAAATAGCCGTTTGTATCCTTTTTGAGTTGTAGGCACTTTGCATAGATGGCTTTGAAGCTATCCGAACAGTCTTTTAGCGAAATTGTTCCTTTATTGAAATGAGATACCTCACTGTCCTTTTTGTAGGTACTGAAGCGATTATCTATTTCTGAAAAAATAGCAAAGGAATCAACAAATATTTTATTATTGCCTTTTGGTATATCGATGCTAATGGGTATTCCCATAATAGTTTCTACTTTGCGCATGATGTGTACCTAGGCTGTTTTAGCTTGATCAAGCGCAGACTGCAATGACTGTTGATAACTTTGGCTGGTGTACGTTGCACCTGACACCCCATCAATTTGCGCGCTTTGCGCACTAATTGTTTGAGACTGCAGTAGTGGGCCTGCTTGTCCTGATAAATATTGCGATCGTTCAGCTGCATTTGGCATACTAAGTAGATTAACAGTAGTTATTTTTCCATTGGTAATAACAATTGAAATCTGGACATCACCGTAAGGATTCTGAAAATCTGATCCCTTGTACGTACCATCTTTGTACGTTGTCGGAACTGATGTTGGTGCTGGTGTAGTGGGCGAAGAAGGAGCTGATGGTGATTGTGCTACATTGTTACCAGCTAGGGGGCCGCCTCCTGAATTTGGTACATTGTTAGATTTAAATGCCGTTGGTCCGTAATAGATAACGATCATCCCTAGAATTGCGATTGCTGCAAAGGTTATAAAGTACTTTTTCACGTACCTATTATCGCACAAAAAAGCTTAAAAAAAACTGAAAGCTTAATGCGAAAAGCATAACGGCCGTTCAAAGTGTAATTTTATTGCCACACCTCAGTTTGTTTGCTACTATACAAGCAAATATGTCTTTATATAAAAATAGTTCACTTATTTTGACTGTGTCAAAAAATATTCATCTGCAATGCGTGGGTAGCGTATGAATGTTTTAACTCATTTTGCAGCCGATTCTTCAGTCCCGCTTGCATCTGAAAACGTGTTTAGCGTCTTTGGTTTTAGCGTTACCAATTCCATGTTACTCGGTGTTATCATTGGTCTTATCATTACGGGTGTTTTTGTAGTCTCTGCTCGGCGACTTAAGATCCGACCGGGATCACGTTTTATTTATTTCATTGAAATAACCACCGTTTTTATCCTCGATACCATTAAAACCAATTTTGATGGTGATGAAAAAAAGGCTCGTAAGTTTCTACCCCTCTTCATCGCCTTCTTCTTGTTTATTTTACTCAACAATCTATTTGGCTTACTTCCGGGGATGGGAGGAACAGTATTTCTAGCT
>CAIUKX010000335.1 GCA_903899795.1 uncultured Flavobacteriales bacterium | reverse complement strand
GCACCACCGATGAAGCATGATAAATCATCTGATCAAGTGTAATCGGCAAAGTAGTTTCATGTCCGGCCATTACATTTGAAGCCGAATCTCCGACTAAAATAACATCAACTCCCGCAGAATCAATAATTCGAGCCATGGAAAAATCATAACCGGTAAGCATTGAAATCTTTTGACCGGAATTTTTCATTTCCTGAAGTGTGTGTGTAGTCACACGTTTCACATTTGAATGTACTGACATCGTTCGTTTATTTTTCGTGGGAATTTTCGTCTTCTATTTTGTTTCCAATATGAAATATTGCATCTCCTTTGTTAACTACTGGTGATTCATTTACGCAAAAGACATAACCTGTCATCGGTGATTTCACCTTCCGTTCAATATGTCCGAAAGGATCGGTAACCATACCTAAGACAGTTCCTTGTTCCACAAAACTTCCATTTTTCACAAGAAGTTGAAACATTCCTGAATTTGGTGCTCTCAACCATTTGTGATCCTTTATAAAAACCGGTTCTCGATTCGTAACAACCTCTTTAAAACTTCTCATATTGAGATGATTCAAAAAGCGTTTCACACCATCCACACCTTCTTTTACAATCTGCTCATCAATACTATTGGTCATTCCACCTTCAAACAATAAGATTTTTTTCCCTCTTTTGTGCATGGACTCCCGAATTGATTTCGGAATGTAAGCAGAATGAATAATAAAAGGTGGATTGAAAATTTTTGCTAAATCCAGACTGACCGTATCTTTGAACACACATCGAATTTGAGCCATGTTATTTCTTCTGGCAGAACCTGTATGGAAATCAATAACATAATCTACTTTTGGAGCAATTTCCTTCATGAAATGATATGCAAATTGACTCGCCAACGATCCGTTTTTTGTTCCGGGAAAACTTCGATTCAAATCCCTTCCATCAGGAAGAACACGCATTACGTTCAAAAATCCGAAAATATTGAAAACAGGAATACAAATAATTGTACCAGCCGTTGGTATGTTATAACCTCTACGAATAATTCTTCGAATAATTTCCATTCCGTTGATTTCATCTCCGTGCATCCCTGCCATCAATAAAACCACGGGACCGTCTTCGTGAGCCCGCTCAACAATTACGGGGACCTGAACCGGTGTGTGTGTATGCAAATGTGCTACTTCTAAGTTCAACTGCGCACCTCGACCTGGAAGAATTTCTTGGTTAAGAATCACAAATTTCTTCGGTTTCACACTCATAAATTATACGTTTTTCTCTAAGTATTGAATAATAATTCCAGCTATATCACGCCCCGTTGTCGTCTCAATTCCCTGAAGTCCTGGTGAAGAATTTACCTCCAATACCAAAGGCCCTCTTTCCGACTGCAATAAATCAACTCCAGCAATTCCCAATCCTACCGTTGCTGCAGCTTTAATCGCAGTTTGCTTTTCCGCTTCTGATAACTCAATAATTCGGGAAGAACCGCCTCTGTGTAGATTGGATCTGAACTCACCCGGTTTACCTTGACGTTTCATCGCTCCAACCACTTCACCATCCACAACAAATGCTCTTACATCAGCTCCTTTCGCTTCTTTGATAAATTCTTGTACAATTACTCTCGCTTTCAAACCGTTAAAAGCTTCCAATACAGATTGAGCAGCATTTTGATTTTCAGCCAAAACGACTCCTAAACCTTGGGTTCCTTCCAGTAATTTCAAAACAACAGGAGCACCACCTGCGGATTCCACTACGTGTTCAACATTTCTGGAATAATTGGTGAATACTGTTTTAGGAAGACCTAAACCTTCTCTTGATAACACCTGAAGGCATCGCAATTTATCTCTTGAGTGAATAATTCCTCTTGAGCCAACAGCTGAAAAAACATTCATCATTTCAAACTGACGGACAACTGCTGTTCCGTAAAAAGTAACCGAAGCACCAATTCTTGGAATAACAGCATCAAAACCTTCCAGGTAATGATCACCATAGTACAAGGAAGGACCCGATTGCTCAATTTCTATATTGCATTTCAAATGATCAATAACATGCGGTTCATGACCATGTTCAATCGCTGCCTCCACCAATCTTCTGGTAGAGTACAAATTGGGGTTACGGGATAAAATTGCGATTTTCATCTATGTATAACTATTATAATCTTTGTAAAAATAAGCTTATGATTTTGTTTCCGGACACATTTGGAGAAACGATTTCAACAGATAAATGGTAATTTCTGTGAAATTATGTTAATTAAAGGTTTTATCCCGATTTCTTCTTCGATTTCCGGGATAAATTCATTTTCGACGTATCAATGATAAAATTATTGTTGAGCAACTTTCTCCCTATTAAAACAGGAGTTTTCATTCCTGAACGTTTGGACAAGGAAAACAGGGTTGTAAATTCTGTTCCAAACAAAGTTATTCTCCCGGTAATGAAATAACGAATCTGTGAATTACCAGTAGATGAAGTCACTTTTTTCGAAAGAAAATTTTTGAAATGGTACACTTCACCTGAAAATTCCTTTCGTTCTTCACTCAAAAAAATAACTTCAAGTTGTTCAATCCCATCGATTGTTACAATATGAGCACTTCTACAGTCAACACTGCAAGAGTATGCCCCGGAATCGATTTTAACTTGTATATTCCTTAAGCCAAAATCCGGTAAATCAGCCCTCTCCTTTCTACCAATAATCATTTGTTCCATATCCTTCCTTTTCAGAAAACACTACAACTTTGTTTAGAACCGTTAAAGATACTATTAGAATCAGAATTTACAAGATTCTTGAATTATTGTGCTTGACTCTTTATTGAAGTCTAGTCGCTATTTTCTTCAAAAATTACTAATGGAATTCAAAAGCACCATCATTCCAATTCCAAATCCGATTCCCGAAATAAACAAATTCCATTCTCTTGGCTTCGTTTTTAGGTATTTTGTGAATAGATAGAGTATTCCAACCATAGTCAGTACTATTAAAATTTGCCCTAATTCCAAACCACAATTAAAGGCCAGCAATTGAGTCACTATACTCTGATCTAATCCGGTCATCATTTTGAAACTGGAAGCAAAGCCCATTCCATGAATAAATCCGAACAACAGTGCTGTGACATAGTACGAAATTAATTTTTTATCAAACGTAGAAACATTCTTTGTTGAATTGCGCTGTAGGATATTTCGAATTGCAGTCACAATGATCGTAAGCGGGATTAATATTTCCACCCACTTGGATGAGAAAGGCAAATAGTTCAAGGCACTCAATGCCAGTGTTACTGAATGACCGATGGTAAAAGCGGTGACAAGCGTTAAAATCTTCCGCCATTCACTGATGGTAAATAAGGCGCATAGGGTAATAACAAAGGAGATATGGTCAAGCGCAGTATAACTGATAATATGGTTCCAGCCTAACTGAAGGTAACTTATAAAAACGGATTGTTCCATGCATTTAAAATTGAATAGTTTCTGTTGTTTTTTTCTGATCGAACTCGATTATTTTATCGGCAATTGAAGTGCTTAAATTCAGTACAACTCCATTTTTTTGATCATTAAAATATTTTAGAAGAATTGTGTTTTCAATAGCCAAAGTGTTTTTACTTTTTACAGTGATTCAGGAAAAGGTATATTTAAAGTAAAACAAATTGGCATCTTCGCTGTACTGTGAATTTGTACAATTGAAGGTAATTACTTTGTCATTCCATTTAATTTTCAAGTGACTATTTGTGTATTTATCGACCACAGCCCGAAGTTCCTTGTTGGAATGGTAATGCATTAAATCATACATCTGATTGTATTCTTTGTTCATGCATTTTTGAAAATCATCCGCAAAAAATCGATTTTCAATGGTTAGTGTCTGGTTCTTTTTGGAGTAATCAATGCTACAATAACTCATCTTTAAGGGATGAGGATTTGAAAAGGATGATACCAGTCGAAAAATGAAAAAGACTGTTGTACTAAAAACTATTTTTTTTATCGTCATATTATTCATGCAAAAGGAGCGACTACAGAAGAGTCGCTCCAAATTGTTTTTTGTTCAATTAAATTATCTATTTACGACTAATTTGTACTCGCTCATCGTTCGGTTATCCTGATAAACTCTTACAAAATAGCATCCTTCAGGCAAATCGATATTAACCAAAGAGAATGTCTTTGTATTCACATTTTTTGATTCAAAAACTACTCTTCCCAAGCCATCTAAAAATACTAAGCGATCAATTGGATATTTCGATTCAATAATGCTATTTCCATTAGAATTCATTGGATTCGGATAAATTTTCACCCCATCCGGATCATTTTGAATAGTGGTGTTCATTGTATCTTCCAATTCCAAACTTTTGGTCAAAGGCACCAATGAAAAATAAACCCTGTTCGAAATTTCATTGTAAGAATCATTTGTAAACATAACGATGAAATAATCTCCTGGGGTTTGAGGCAATACAGGTGTTGTTGTACTCGGATCATTCTGAATTACTTTTGTTCCGTTCGG
>CAIUKX010000334.1 GCA_903899795.1 uncultured Flavobacteriales bacterium | reverse complement strand
CAATATCCTTTTTCTAGGATTGATTCCTTATGATGATGTCAAATTACTAATGTACTATTGTAATTCAGTAATCAATCCTTCCTATTTTGAAGGATGGAGTTCCTCAGTTGAAGAAGCAAAAAGTATGGGTAAATCTATGATATTATCAAATATTGGTGTTCATATTGAACAAGCAAAAGAAATTGCTGATTTTTTTGATTATAATGATCCCATAAGACTTAGTGAACTAATGGTGAAACACTTAAATCTTGATAAAAAACATGACATGAATCTCGCAGATAATTTAAGTACAAGAACCAAACAATTTGGAGCTGAATATCAAAAAATAATTTTAGATCTTACAAAATAATTACTGAACAAAATAAACTAAGAGTATTCAATTTACAACAATGAAAAATTCATTCCCCTCAGTTCCTCTTGTTCCTTATTCAATTTATTGCGGCAACTTGACTGAAAATACTGATAACCAAAAGATAACAATCAATACTATTAATCAATATTCATATTGTATTGCAGAAAAAGATCCAGAATTCAAAAATGCTCTTTTAACCTCGGACATTTTATTACCTGATGGCATAGCAATTTTAGCAGCCGTAAAACTACTTACTGGAAAAAAAATAAAAAAAATTGCTGGAGCAGATATACATCAAAGTCTGCTAAAAAAATTAAATAAAGAAGGAGGTAAATGTTTTTATTTGGGTTCTGCCGAAAATACGTTGCTAAAAATTAAAGAACGAATAGCAATTGAATTCCCTTCAATAAATGTTGAATCATATTCCCCCCCTTTCAAATCGAGTTTTACGGAAATGGAGAATAATACAATATTAGATAGAATAAATTTATTTAAACCCGATGTGTTATTTGTAGGAATGACTGCACCAAAGCAAGAGAAATGGAGTAATTTACATAAAGAAAAAATTGACGTCAACATAATTTGTACAATAGGCGCCGTTTTTGATTTCTATGCTGGCACAATAAAACGACCTAATAAATTTATTATATCATTAGGATTAGAATGGTTTGCTAGGTTAATAAAAGAACCCAAAAGAATGTGGAAACGGTATATAATCTATGGTCCCATTTTTATATCCAATATTCTTCGACAAAAATTCACTTTGAAATAATTTATTTATGTCTAAAAAAGTACTCTATTAGTTCTAAGGAAAGAAACTGGTCAGACAAATTTCTACAAATTCGTTTATGAATTTAATTATTACAAATATCAAGTATAATAAAATGTCCATCCAAATAAAAACTCATCATAAACCAACTAATTTATTCTAAATGCTCTTTTTTAACTAACTTAAGCTAAATATAGTAATAATTAGTAACTTCGAACCGAAAAAACCAATACATATACTACAAATTCCTTAAAACAATTTGTAGTATTAATGAATTAAACTTACAAAAAAATGTGCGGAATAAATGGCTTTTTACAACTTAAAAACTCTTTCTCAATTGAAGTATTTGAAGAAAAAATAATACAAATGAATGACGCTATTCATCACCGAGGTCCGGATTCAAGTGGTGTATATGCTAAATCACCTATTGCGCAAGGATTTAAAAGGCTGAGTATTATTGATCTTTCAACATCAGGAAATCAACCCATGCAAGATTTAAGTCAAAATATTTCTTTGATTTTTAATGGAGAAATCTACAATTATATAGAATTAATAAAAGAATTAAAACTTAAAGGGCATGTTTTTGAAACTAAAACAGACACCGAGGTCATTATTAATGCATACAAGGAATGGGGTACTGAATGTGTTCATAAATTCAATGGTATGTGGGCATTTGCTCTATATGACTTTGAAAAGGAGGTCTTTTTTGCTTCAAGAGATAGAATGGGGGTTAAACCATTTTACTATCATTTAAATGATAATTACTTAGTTTTTTCAAGTGAAACAAAAGCTATTCAAAAGGTTGAAAATTTAAGAAAATTAAATAAACAACGTGCGTATGAATACCTTGCATATGGGTATAATAAAACAGGTGACAGTCAAACATTTATTGAAGGTATAAATGAACTATTACCAGGTTCAAATTTAATTATTGACAAGACTGGTTTCAAAAGCATCAAATATTGGACACTTAAGAAAAATCAATATAAACATAAAGAATCTGTAAGTCATGAAGATGAATTTCAAAGTCTTTTTGAAAATAGTTTGAAGCTAAGATTCAGAAGTGATGTTCAAATTGGTATATTATTAAGTGGTGGATTAGATTCGTCTGCTATAGTGAAAACCACCTGTGATTTGATAGATAAGGGAGAATTAAGCCTTGATAAAATCAATGCGTATACTGCACATTTTCCGGGTTTTGAGAATGATGAATATCAAATCGCAAAAGAATTCAGTAGAACAGACAAAAAAATTAATTTAAAATCTGTCACTCCTAATATAAGAGATTTGTTACTTGAACTTGATCAAATTATATATGGACTTGATCAACCTGTACATGGATTTTCAACAATAATTCATTACCTAATTCTAAAAGAAATTCGAAAAGATGGAATTGTAGTAGCTATAAATGGCCAGGGAGCTGATGAAGCATACTATGGAT
>CAIUKX010000333.1 GCA_903899795.1 uncultured Flavobacteriales bacterium | reverse complement strand
GGATGACAATGACCTTGGTTTACTGCAGAATAAGCAGATAGAAAGTCGAAATACTGATTTCCTTCCACGTCCCAAACATAAACACCCTCACCTTTTGATAAAACAACCGGAAGAGGATGGTAATTATGAGCTCCATGTTTTTCTTCTAAGTTTATTAAATCTTCTGAGGTAAGTTTTTCCATCGTTGTTATATTCATCGTAATAGTGTTGAATGTTATATTTTTGAATGAACCTTCTTTGATCTGTTATTTATGAGTTTTAAAAGATAAATTCGTCTTCTTTTGCAAATATAGGTAACTTAAAGCAATAAATAAAGAAAAAAAGGAGAAATATGTTTAAAAAATAACATAAATTAATACTTTTGTTATTAAATAAACGCCGGTTAGTTTTCTGTAGTTCAGCTAAAACCAAAGTCCTAAACCAATGATGAACTCATATCGGATATTAGTAGATTGGTTGTTGTAATAAAATATTTTTTCATTGGTTCCAGTTTCAAGAACCCTGCCTTCAATTCTAAAATAACTATTCGGTATTGGTTTATATTCAACTCCACAGGTAAATCCTGTTAGATCAATTCCCACAAATTTATGGTTGTTATTCTTAACAGGTCCAGTGAGAATTTCGTTTGGATCTCGGAAGATTTCGCCTCTTGCATAGATGGCGTATTTGGCTGTCAGCCTATATTTTGCAGCAAATAAAGAGCTGAACATTGTTGCAGATTTAGTGCTATCGGTTAATTTAGAGTTTGCTTGAATACCATAATTAGCTTCGAAACCAATGGTGACTCTATGTGATTTGTAGATAATATTCAAATCAGAATAATTTCTGGTTTTTTTTAATGCAGAATAAGTTGGTGAATCATCACTGGTTAAGTTGTTAAAATTGATGTTCCATTTTTCGGTTGGAGCGTACACAAATGATACACCAACTGCCTTGTTTTTATTGTTTTCAATAAAAGAATTATAGCTGTTAAAAGCATTAATTTGAAGTGTTAATTTTTTTGTTGCCTCCCATGTTAGTTTTGCTCCACTTAAAAAATAGGGTTCAAAGTATGTGGTTGAAGCGAAACTAATCGCCATATTTTCACGTGGTTGGATTGATTCGAGTCCTATGTGTGTTCTGAAATATCCAGCATCTAACCAAATGTTTTTTGCAATATGAAAACCAATATTGGCTTCTTGAATCATGTTTAAATAGGGAGACCATGATGATTGAGGTGTGTCACCAAAAAACAGGGTAGTGACTCCTCTAAATCTGCTGGATTGATATTTTGCAGAAACCTGTACAATGTTTAAACCAAACTGACCACTTCTCGGTGCTGCCGTAGGAAATTTTTGAAAACCATCTGCATTTGCAGTGTCGGTATATCCGGCATAATAGGTGTCAATATACCCTGAGAGTGTGATTTTTCCCGTCGTGTCGTGACTATCCGTGTAAGAAGTAATGTAAGTACCCGTAAATGTTAAATCGGATGTATCTGGTTTAACAATTTGACCATATAAATCAGTCGCACTGATAATTAGTAAAAGAACAGCGAGAAGAGAATACCTATTCAGTGTTTTCAAAATGCTAATTTTAGTATACTTACCAAAGTTTAAGGATACAAATATAAAAGTTCGTTGATGAATTCCAATTTTGAAATAGTGGAAATGAAAAAGAAACCGCTCAATTGTGTAGTGAGAAAGTCTCTTTTACTGAAAATTTAAAACAATGTCGGCTGATCATCGTCACCACCGGTAATGTCCCATTCAATAGTGTTTTCACCATCTTCAGAATCGTCTGAGTCATCGTCAGCTTCTTCGCCTTCAGGAATATCGACTATTTCAATTTCATCCGGCCAAGGTTCGAGGCCATCCACTGGAATTTCAAGCGTGATTTCTTTTACTTTAAGTTTGGTGACTTGATTTCCTTGTGCCTTTAATCCTTTTGTCTCAATCAGGTCGGCTATTTGAATCACATTATCCGGAAGGTTTTTAGTTTCCTTTAATAATTTGTTGTAGACGATTCGTGCAATAGGTCTGTATGCTGTTGAAGCTACATGTAAATATGAACCTTCACCTTCACTGATGAAAGAAACTTTTTTATCAGAAGTAACTTCACATAAGAATCGTTTCACGTAGTGAATTTCTTTTTCCGAATCATAATAAATAGCAGAAATTGGTCGATCTGGGTGCCATTTTTCGATGTGTATCATGTCTTCATCGAAATGGTTTGAAAGATCAAAACTCGTTAGCCTATATTCTCCGGTTTTATAGAGTGTTAAAATTTTATCGGCACCTTTGAATGATCCCAGGAAAGTTCCTCTTCCTTCGTCATTCAAGCGTCCTACTACTGTGTCGTACCATATTTTTCTAGCTGCCAGAGTTGATCCACCGACTTCCTTTTGTGTTATTTTCTGGATAATTTCTTTGGTGACACGGTTACCGGCTGAATTTCTTCCTTTGATCAACATGTCTCCCATGTCAATATCGAATCGAAGTCGTTTCAGATGCGGACGAGGACGAAGCATAATGGTAATTACTTCTCTTTCTCCATTTGGGTGTACAGAGAAATAGAGCATTTTAGACCCTTTCGTTCCTTTCGTTAAATCATATTCGGTATCACGTGTGATACTATTAACATAGAAACGTTTCATCATGGCTGCTCCACCAATTCCATCTTGGTAAATGAGGTGATAGATGGTTCGCTTGTCTCCTTTTTTCCAGACGTCAGCATGAACAATTCCTTTTCCGACAAATTTTTTCTCCGAAACTTTTGTAATCATCATTTTACCGGTTGCAAAGAAAATAATGATGTCGTCAATATCAGAACAATCGTTTACGGGTTCTGTTTTCTTCAGTCCATAACCAATGAATCCTTCTTCATAATCGACATATAATTTTCGATTGGCAATGATTACTTTGGAAGCCGTAATGGTATCAAACTGCTTAATCTCAGTTCTTCTTTCTTTACCCTCACCGAATCGTTTTTTCAAATCTTTGAAGTACTCGATCGCATATTCAATCAGATTTGCTAATTTCTCTTTTACAGAGAGCATTTCCTCTTCAATTTTAAAGAGATTATCATCCGCTTTACTTGAATCGAATCGAGTGATTCTGATCATTTGAATTTGAGTCAATTTTAGCAAATCTTCGTCGATTATCTCACGAATTAATTGTTTTTTAAATGGCTCAAATCGTTTATATAAGTAAGCGTATAACTCTGTTCGATCCCCATAAAGTTTGAAGTCGATATACATTTCTTCCTGGATAAAAATCTTTTCCAAAGTTGAAAAATGCCATTGACGTTCCAATTCATCCAAACGAATTTCCAACTCCATTTTCAGTAATTCAACCGTATGATTGGTACTGAAGCGAAGTATTTCACTGACACCTAAAAAACGAGGCGTATCTTTGTCAATAATAGACGAGTTAGGAGATATACTCACTTCACAATCAGTAAATGCATAAAGTGCATCCAATGTTTTGTCGGGAGAAACACCTGGAGTCAAATGAATAATAATTTCTGCTTCTGCAGCGGTATTATCTTCAATTTTTTTGACTTTTATTTTTCCTTTTTCGTTTGCTTTTATTATTGATTCAATCAACGAACCTGTTGTTGTTCCAAAAGGTATTTCGTGAATTATTAATGTTTTATTATCAAACTTTTTAATCTTAGCCCTAACTCTAACTTTTCCTCCTCTTAATCCATCGTTGTAATTTGAAAAATCAGCCATTCCGCCGTTCGGGAAATCAGGTACAATTTCTACCTTTTTACCTCTCAGGTGATTAATGGATTGTTCAATTAATTCAATGAAATTATGTGGTAGAAACTTACAAGCTAAACCAACAGCAATCCCTTCTGCGCCTTGCGCCAATAATAATGGAAATTTTGCAGGAAGGTGTTCAGGTTCTTTATTTCTACCATCGTAACTGGAAAGCCAGTTTGTAGTTTTCGGATTGAATACAACATGACCAGCGAACTTAGATAATCTAGCCTCAATATAACGAGCAGCAGCAGCGCCATCACCCGTAAGTGTATTTCCCCAGTTTCCCTGG
>CAIUKX010000332.1 GCA_903899795.1 uncultured Flavobacteriales bacterium | reverse complement strand
TGCAGGAGTTGCAATCTAAAAATTATATTTTTTGGAAATATAGAATATTTTACAAAGCCAATTCACATACAACATGCTCTCGTGATCGGATTGAACTTTATAAGTAACTGGCTTAACGAAGTCTTAGAGAATTTGTCTTTATCGAAGACTTTGAAGTAATTTTTGTCCTTTTACAATTCGTTCTATTCCAAAACCAAAGACTAGGATAAAACTGCCCCGTAATCGTCCCATTGCAATACTTGAAACAAATAGGAGTAGCCCAATTATTGCCATAAAAACTCCGAGAGTGACATATAATCTTCCTCTTTTTCGAATGATTTCTTTAAGTTGTTGCTGTTCTTCTGTGGAATAATTAAACTCAGTCTCAAGAACTTCTTCAATCTGTACTTGATTTAATCCTTCATCTTTAAGTTCCTGATAAATATAATTTTTACTCTCTACTTCAATGATTTCATCTGATAAGAGTTCAAATACATTTAATCCCAGTTCTTTTAGATCCAATCTGATTTCTTCGATGGAGTGTCCGTTTTTTAATCTGGTCTGGACATATTCACGAGCCTTGTCAGGATTTTCAATGAGCTCATTCTGAAAAGCTTCAAATTCAATATTTTCATTGAGAATAGCTAGTTCTTCCGTTAATCCTCGGAGTGTTAGTTCACTTTTTAAAAGATCAATAACCTCTGGACGAAGAATTTTAGGTTTGTCAATTAATTCAACCAGTTGCTTATTGGATAGGTTAGAGTAATTGTTTTTAATTGTACTTAAATCCATCCCGAATGATTCTGCTTACAGCAAACTATCGATAATTTTATCCATTGTATATCCTTCTGCTTCAGCGCGGTAATTTCTTACCAAACGGTGTCTTAAGATCGGTTTTGCAACTGCTTTCACGTCTTCGATATCCGGAGAAAATTTTCCATTCAGCAGAGCATGACATTTAGCACCAATAACCAAATATTGTGAAGCTCTCGGACCTGCTCCCCATGTAATAAAATCCTTCGTGATTTGCGGTGCAGATTCGTTGTTGAAACGAGTTTTTCCAACTAGTTTCACAGCATATTCAAGTACATTGTCTGTAACTGGTACGCGGCGAACCAAATCTTGGTAAAATTCAATCTGCTCCCCTGAAAGGATTTGGTTTAATTCTAGTTTTACATCGGAAGTTGTTGCACGAACTATTGCCATTTCTTCGTTGAAAGAAGGGTAATCAACCCAAATATTGAACATGAAGCGGTCCAATTGAGCTTCAGGTAGGGGATATGTACCTTCTTGCTCTATAGGATTTTGAGTTGCCAAAACGAAGAAAGGTGACGGTAATTTATACGTGTGACCACCAGTTGTAACAGCTCTTTCCTGCATTGCTTCCAACAAAGCTGATTGAGTTTTTGGAGGAGTTCGGTTGATCTCATCCGCAAGAATTATATTACTAAAAAGAGGGCCTTTTATGAATTTAAAATTTCTGTTCTCATCCAATATTTCTGAACCAATAATGTCAGAAGGCATTAAATCAGGAGTAAATTGAACCCGGTTAAAGCTCAATCCTAATGTTTGAGAAATGGTATTTACCAAAAGCGTTTTTGCCAGACCTGGTACACCAACCAATAAACAATGGCCTTTTGAGAAAATAGAAATCAATACTTGATCAACCACATCATCTTGACCGACAATAACTTTATGAATCTCGTTTTTAAGTGCTTTGTAATGCTCAACCAATTGCTCTGCTGCTGCTTTATCTGACATACTACTATTGTTTTGTTAAGAAGAACGTAAATATACTAAAGAAACTTTCTAAATTTATTATTTACAATTTTTACAGTGAATTTTCATAGCAAACAGTCTATAAACTTTGCTTCCATGTATGTTTAAATACACAATGATGAAAACTTGGATCAATTCGGATATAAGCTGTTGAAATTTTAGATGCTACCCAAGTATCAAGTATGCGTCGTTTTTTATCATTTTCAGCGGCTCTTTTGATAAGAGAATAATCCTCCTTCAGATTCGCACGGTGAGGAGCAGTTCTGTTCATCAATCGAACGATTCGAATTCCTTGTTTGTGCTCATAAATATCCTGGTACAAATTTGGTGTGGAAATATCTCCTTTTTCCATTGCATCAGTTAATACAAAGATTTGCTGATCAACCTGACTCAAATTATCCATATCCCAAGTTTGTTCTCCTGTGATTGGATTGGTAATAATTCCTTTATTTTGTTTGGTCAATTCATCATTGGAATATTTCACAACTGCATCATCCCAACTGATTTTTCCTGCTTTAAGTTCAGCATAACAAGAATCCATTTTTTCAGCAGCTTTTACTAGATTAATGCTGCTTACCTCAGGAACGATCAGGATGTGGCGACAGGTGTAGTCATCACCTTTACGATCCAAAAGAGTAACAATGTGATATCCATAAGTAGATTCAAAAATATCAGATATCTCACCAATATTCAAGTTGAAAACAGCTGCTTCAAATTGCGGAACCATCATTCCTCTTGAAGCACTTATTTTTCCCCCTTGTGAAGCACTTCCAGGATCCATTGAGTTGATACGTGCTTGTGTTTCAAAGCTTTTTCCAGATACAATCAGTGCACGGATTTCAGCTAGTTTGTCGTAAGCTATTTTTTTATCTTCCTTGGTCACTTTTGGATAGTAAACGATTTGCTGAAAACTAAGTTGCATGTTAATTAACGGGATACTGTCAACTGGAATCTTCGTGTAAAATTCTTTTACTTCTTTGGGGGTTACCGTAACATCAGCTGTTATTTTCCGTTCCATTTCTTGAGCTAAAAGTCGCTCTTTGATGATTTCTTTGAACTCAATTTTTATTTCAGTAGTACTTTTACCATAGAATTCTTCCAGTTTTTGACGGCTTCCGATTTGTTGTTCTATCGAACGAAGACGACCTTCCATTTCTGCATCTACTTGCGCATCAGGAACAACAATACTATCTAATTTTGCCTGCATTAAAAGTAAATTCTGAAACATCAATTCTTCCAGCATTTGACACTCGCTTTCGGATGTAAGTGTTTGACCTCCTTGTTTGGCTTGAACCAATTGGGATTGAATATCAGATAAAAGAATAACATTATCACCAACTTGTGCTGCAATTTTATCAATTACTACTTCTGACTGCCCAAAACCAACAGAGGTGCTTAGGATAAAAATCAGACTGAAAAAAAATGGTATTCTCATATTTTTTGTGTTATTGAATCGAGTTAATTGTTTGACAAAGTTTGGAATAAGAATTAACATCTCGGTCTACATTATCATTTTTTAACAAGAACGAACATTGTATTGCTGGATTGCGTTGTCTTTAAACAAAACAGGCCGACATGATGCCAGCCTGTTTTTATTTTCGTTTAGAATTATTTCCCAAGTGAATAAAGCACGTCTGAGTTGACTTTCACAGGATGTTTCACTTTTAGCTGATCCAACCATTGAGCTTCCAAATAATTTTGATAATCAGAAGTAACTGCTCCTTTTGCTTCCGTTAACTCTTTTTGAGCTGGCGGAAGAATTTCAGAAACTTTAACAACATAGAACTTAGTATCTACTTCGTATGGTTTGTTGATCCCAACAGTCAGATTTTGATCTTTTAAATAAGAAGTTTGATCTTTGTCAAATTTGTTGGTTCTTACACGAAGGTTCAACTCACTGTCTTTATTGATTATGTCAATAACATGTTTAGAATTGATCGTATCGTTTTGAATCATAGTGTACACCTGATCAGCAATTTTTTTGTTGTAGCACTCATAAACTACAGCATCAACACGTGTTCCCCAAGCATATTTAGAACGGTTTTGGCTGAAATATTCTTTCAATCCCGTTGTATCTTGTACCGCTTTATTCCAAACTTTGTCCGTCATTACTTCGTAAAGAATAATTCCGTCATGGTACTCGTTCATCAATGCTTTGAATTCAGGGTGTTTTGATTCTAGTTTTGATTCTTCATATGCTAGAATTTGTTCTTTTTCCCATCTTTTGTATTGTTGTTGAATGAAAACTGGAAGATTTTCTTTTGTAGCTCCACGTTGGTTTCTTTCTAAAAAGTCAGCAAATGATTTTTGCGTGTATTTGTGTTTGTCAAGAATGAATAATGGCTTGTCAGATGTTAGTTTTGTCGCTTTCCATTTCCCTTGGATCAATGTTGAATCCACATTTTTTTCAAACCATTTGTATGATTTTTTTGCTTTGTTTTTGTAGTGGTATGCAGCTTTCAATTTTTCCACGTAAGAATCTTGCGTTTTCAAAGAACGCTCATCTTTGTTGACACGGGTCTGAAGTTCTTTCTTCGCATCTTTATAGGTTGTAAGATCTTTCCATTCCAAACGTTTGATGATGTGATAGCCGTAATCCGTTTTTACAGGTTTGGTAATGTCACCGTTGTTTTTCAATGCAAAAGCAGCATCCTCAAATTCAGTCACCATACGGGTAGTTGTTCCTGTACCAAAAGATGGAAGTTCTCCATTTTTAGAAGATGAACTAGGATCATCTGAGTAGCTTTTTACCAAATCTTCGAATTTTTCACCTTTTAGTAATTTTTCATAGATTTCATCCGCTTTCTTTTTCATGGCATCCACCTCTTCTTGAGAAGAACCTTTCGGAGTAGCAACCATGATGTGGGCTGCTTTCATTGTACCTCTCGCAGGGCGGGTGTTTGTAACGTAAATCAAATGATATCCAAAACGGGTGCGAACCGGATTCGATATGGTACCTACTTTTGTTTTGTAAGCAG
>CAIUKX010000331.1 GCA_903899795.1 uncultured Flavobacteriales bacterium | reverse complement strand
GTTAAATTGAATGTGCTTGTTAAATAGTAATTTCCCTTTAAGGAAAGGTAAGTTCTTGTCAACGTGAATATATCCTTTTTTAACACCTTGAAGAATTAATTTCTCTATTTCAATAACATAATTAGTAATAAAAATTTCTAGAATTGGAAAATCCGATTTAGAATCCAAACTTGCATCTTGAAAACTTAGATTATTAAAGTTTTTCAAAACAGCAAGCATTTTAAGAAATATCCTTTTAGATTCATTCATAGAAGTAATCCCAAATATTTTTGGTAAAACTTCTATTACATCTTTGTTTTTTGTTTCAATTACACCTACATAATTCTTAGCCTTAATAACACGCTTTCCTCCTTTTGTGTATAACTCAAATGCTTTTTCACTAACAGAAACATCTGATTGATGTTCAAGAATAAAATCCCATAAATTATTAAATGTTGTATTGGGTATTACAAGTTCGTTTTCTTTAGTTGTAATTTTAACTTCTTTGTCAGATTTAATTTTTCCATATTCGGAAATTTGAAATAAAGCCATTATTCATACATTTTGATAAAAATATTTGCATCTATTTTTGATTCATCTTGTTCAGATAATAACTCTAAAAATGAATTATTTTGTACAAATACAATTGATTCTTCATTCATAATGTTTTCATTATCAGTAACTCCAAATAATTCATCAAATTCTGATTCTGAATCTTCTTGATAAAACCTAAGTTCTTCATTCTTATTTCCTTCACCTAATACTAATCTTATTTTATTTATATCATTATAAAAATATTCTTCAAGTAAGGGAATAATATTATTTATAAAAATTTTTAATAATTTAACTTTCGGTGAAGATGAATCATTTAATTTTAAAAAATATGAATGACCAATACACTGATCTTTTCCTAGTAAAAAATTATTCTTTTATTTATTTTCGTTAATAACAGTTCAATATTAATATTTTCAATAATAATCGTACTTAAAACAGATGGATTGGGGGCAATCTCTTCAAACGAAAACCTTCTTCTTAAAGCAGAATCAAGTAGAGTTATAGACCTATCAGAAGTATTCATTGTCCCAATAATTTGTAAGTTTTTTGGAACTGAAAAATGAGCTTTCGAATAAGGTAAAGTTGCTATCATTTCTTCTGAAGCTCCAGCTCTTTTATTTGATTCAATGAGAGTTATTAAGTCTCCAAAAACTGCTGAAATGTTGGCCCTGTTAATTTCATCTATACATAAAACGAAAATTTTTCCATTTTCAACAGCTAGATTCATCTTTTGAATTCTAGATTCTTTTGTATCATTTAAACAATCTTCTAAATTCTCATAACCAGCAAGTATAGCAGAAGCTTCACATGCATCGTAAAACACGCCCTTTATGATACTATATGATACTGTGTCGGAATTATGACCAAGGATGGGTTTCAAACCCTCAATGAATTCTTCATAACTATACGATTGATGGAAAGTTAAAAACTTAGAATTAGTTTCGTCTTTTCCATTCAAATGATTCAATTGGATTTGACGAGTTTTACCTGTCCCTGGAGGTCCGTAATAAATTATATTTGATTCAAAAAAATTAGTCGATTCAATTTCTTTTGAAATTAATTCTGATAAACGAAAAGCAGTTTTATCCTTATCAACTAAAAGCGGATTAAACGAAAGAAAAGGTTCCTCATCAAATATTTTTTCCTTAGATGCAATTACATAATAGATATCCTCTTTTAACTTTTTTAAGAAAAAAACTTGATTGTTTTCTCGCAATAAATCTTTTAATACTCTTAAATTTTGTTCTAGAGTCAGTTGTAAATAAGGATAGTTATTTTGAATTTTATGTCTATAAGAAATCTCTCCATCAACCCACATTTTATTGTTAGGGATATCTGCTGATCCCAATTCATCTAAATTTGCAGTGTGCACTTTTCCTTTCATTGCGAGTCTCCAATGAGGGAAGCTCTCAGATATATGAAGAACTGGGAAAAAATCTTTGACCTGTTCAGAATTTATTTGATAATTACTATTACTTGACTCAAGTGTCCAATTCTTTTGAATATTTAACATCAACATCGAACTAATAGTATCCCATGAAAAACCTTCACTTTCAGTAATTGATTCGAATTTTCCTTTTAAAATTTCAAGTTTTTGATTGAAAACTTCTTGTGTTGTATATTTATTCATGATACGAATCTAAAAAATGTTTGATAACCTTATTTGCAAGTGTAACGGGAACTGCGTTACCAATTAATCTGTACTGAGATGAAAATGATATATTCAAAGCATTAGTTATTTCAGCTAAAGAATCTGGAAATCCTTGAATTCTAAATCCTTCTAATGGTGTTATTCTTCTAATTGGTTCAGTTTTTAAATCTACAACTGGTCTTATTTTCGGGTTGTTACTTTTGATATAGGAAAGACTAAAATAATTGTCTTGATTAGCCCTATGCCATTTCGACATTGAAGCAGTTAAAGGTCTAGCTAATTCATTATCAATCGTCACGTTCCCTTGCCATTTTGGATTTTTATAAAGTACCGTTTCCCTAGTTTTAGTTGGAATTAAATGTCTTTCATCGACATTACCTTTTTCAAGTAAATGCCAAGTGGTGGGATATTCAGCACTATTTAAATCGATTTTGACAGGTTCATCAATTATCTTTTTGTCACTAATATCCTTTCGAACCCCGCAAAAAAATAGTCGTTTCCTCTTTTGTGGCAATCCATAATCTGAAGCATTTAAGTCCCAAACATGTAAATGATATCCTTTACCTCTTTCCTCTAATGCCAAACTCATCTCTGAAAGTAAATCACCCTTTTTGATAGTAGATAATTTTTGGACATTTTCCAGAACAAAAAATTTAGGTGAATACATTTCGATTACATCTAGAATATTGTAAAATAATTGACCTCTTTCATCATTCATCCCTTTTCTATATCCGATGTTTGAAAATGATTGACAAGGAAATCCACCAAACAATATATCGAAAGGTACTAATTCTGTTCCAGAAGGGTTTTTTAATGTTTTTACCTTTGTAATATCGTCAATACATTGAACTTTGTTTGCTGTATTATGTGCCTTATCGTAAACCTGTCTGGCAACAGGGTCAATTTCACAATAACCAATATGCTTAAGTGAAAACTGCTTCGATTTCACTTGATCAGCTGCTAATTTAAAGCCTCCAATTCCAGCAAAGAAATCATAGAATAAATATTTTTTTTTCAAACTCTGTAGATTCTATTAAGTATTAATTTAAGTTTTTCGCCTATTTTCTCCGCGATTAATGGATTAACGGCATTGCCAATTTGTCTGTACCATTCGTTTGGAGAACCTAAAAACAAATAATCATCTGGAAAGCCTTGTATTCTTGCAGCCTCACGAGGAGTTAAACCCCTTGCTTGACTTGGGTGTATATACATGTGACAATCATAATACATATGTGCTGTAATGGTTTTAGAAACATCTTTAAATACAAGTTTACTAAATTTATCTTTAAAAATAGAATCTCTATTTTTATATGGATTTATATCTTCGATGACTTTAGCATCAGATTTTTCTCCTTGACTTAAGAGCGAATATATCTGAATATCTCTCTCATTATTATATTTAGTCTTGTGATTTAGTAATGGAAATTCGAATTTTTTTTCTTGATTTAATAATGTACAATATTCAGATTGATTACGGTGTATATTACCTATTGTATACCCCCATTTTTTTGACTCAATATTAGTAGAATTACGTAATGTTTTTGCATCAAGAATTGGTAAATCATTTATTGCATCGTACAAATTAAACCTTGTTTGTGGTTCTTCAGTTATAGATGAAAAAATTTCAAATAGCTCATCATGCAAGATAGAAATTTCATCGCTTATTCCTAAAAAGAAAACTCGTTTCCTGTTTTGAGGAAATCCAAAATCTTTTGTATTTAAACGATATACTTGACATGTATAATTAATTTTTTTAAAGTCATTTTCAATTATATCTTTGAAAGGAAGAATTCCTTCAACATTTTCCATTAAAAAAACTGGAGGTTTAATTGATTCAACAGATTTTAAGAAGAACTTGTATAGTTTATTTCTTTCATCATCGACCTTCTTTTGTTTATTTGCATTACTAAACCCTTGACATGGAGGCCCTCCTACAACTAAAGATGCATGCTCGAAAGAACTTGTATCAAGTTCTTTAATGTCTTCACTTATTATTTTATTGGCATTTAGAAAAGGTCGGTTAAATAAGTATGTTTGGTTTGCTTCTTTATAGTTATCAATCACTAATTTCGGGACAAATCCAGTTTTTTCTAAACCTAAAGAAAGTCCACCAGCACCAGCAAATAAATCATAAAAAAAAAATGGTGTCGTATTTGAATTATGAAATTCTATTTTTTTTTCTAATTGATTTTTAAATAAGGGAAGGATAATCTGGTTAACATAATCTTCATTAATAGATTTATCAGTAATGTCTAATTGATTGAATATTTTTTTTATTATATCAAGTCTTGAATTCACTTCAATATTTACTTTTTCCTCTACTAGC
>CAIUKX010000330.1 GCA_903899795.1 uncultured Flavobacteriales bacterium | reverse complement strand
AGTAAAGACCAATTTTCAACGTGACCTTTTTCAAGAATTTTTCTATGGTCCCGGAGCCGGTGGACATGAATTCAAACAATATGGTTCAGGTTCGGGTTCAGGTGTAATTATATCGAACGACGGTTATATCGTAACCAACAATCACGTGATCGAAGACGCAAGTGAAATTGAAGTGATCCTAAACGATGACTCTAAATACACCGCTAAATTAATTGGAACTGACCCATCAACCGACATTGCTGTATTAAAAATAGAGGGGAAAAACTTTCCATCCATCCCATTAGGAAACAGTGATGATATTCGTGTAGGTGAATGGGTGTTAGCAGTTGGTAATCCTTTCAATCTTACATCAACAGTTACAGCCGGAATCGTTTCAGCAAAAGCTAGAAATATCAATTTATTAGCTGACCGATCCAATCAAAATATGGTTCCAATCGAATCATTCATTCAAACCGATGCAGCTGTAAATCCTGGGAACAGTGGTGGTGCTTTGGTAAACACAAAAGGGGAATTGGTTGGAATAAATACAGCGATTGCTTCGCAAACAGGATCATATGCTGGCTATTCTTTCGCTGTTCCCGTTAACCTTGTTCAAAAAGTAGTAAGTGACATCATTGATTTTGGAATTGTACAACGTGCTTTCCTAGGAGTTCAAATTTCAGATATCAATCAAGAATTGAAAGAAAAAAATGAACTTCCAAACCTGAACGGTGTATTTCTTGCTAAAGTTAACGAAGGTGGAAGTGCTGATAAAGCAGGGTTAAAAGACGGCGATGTCATCTTGAAAATCGGAACTCGAGAAGTTAATTCTGTTGCATCACTTCAAGAAGAAGTTGGAAAAAAACGTCCAGGTGATAAAATTTCTGTCACAATTCGTAACAAAAAAGGTGATCTTGAAGTAAAAGATCTAGTATTAAGAAACAGTGAGGGTGAAACAAAATTAGTCTCAAAAACTGAAGTTCAGAAAAATATGTCCTTAGGTGCTGTCTTTGTTGAAATTTCAGATAAAGAGAAGAAAGAGTTATCATTAAAAAATGGAGTAAAAATAAAAACGTTAAGCGCAGGTAAATTAAAATCCGAAGGATTAACTGAAGGAATGATTATTACAAAAGTCAATAACGAAGTAATACAGACAGTAGAACAATTAACAAATAAGTTAAACCAAGGTTCAAGTGTTATATGGCTGGAGATAATAACAGAGAGCGGACAGAAGGTCTACAAGGGTTTTGAAATATAAATCAAAACAGGCATGATTTTTGACAAAGGGCAACACAAAAAAAATATACCATTAATATTTGGATAACACTTTTTTTTCGTCGTACCTTTGCAAAGATTTTCGATTAAAACAAACTCAAAAACAAGGAGAAGAAGAGAATGAGACAGCTAAAAATTACGAAGTCGATTACCAATCGCGAAAGTCAATCACTTGACAAGTATTTACAAGACATTGGTAAAGAGGAGTTGATTACTGCAGAAGAGGAAGTAGAGCTGGCTAGAAAAATAAGAGCTGGAGACCAAAAATCCTTGGAGAAGTTAACAAGAGCCAATCTTCGATTCGTTGTTTCTGTTGCAAAACAGTATCAAAATCAAGGATTAACACTTCCAGATTTAATTAATGAAGGAAATTTAGGCTTAATTAAAGCTGCTCAAAAGTTTGATGAAACCAGAGGTTTTAAGTTTATTTCTTACGCAGTTTGGTGGATTCGTCAATCCATTTTGCAAGCATTGGCTGAGCAAGCACGTATTGTTCGTTTACCATTGAATCAGGTTGGTTCATTGAACAAAATCAACAAAGCGTTTTCTCGTTTGGAACAAGAGTTCGAACGTCAACCTTCTGCGGAAGAATTGGCAGAAGCACTTGAAGTTCCTGAAGACAAAATCAAAGAAAGTTTAAGCGTATCTGGTCGTCACGTATCTATGGACGCTCCCCTATCTTCTGCTGAGGACGGAGGAACACTTATGGATGTAATGGCTAATCCTGATTCACCGAAAGCTGATTACGCATTAATGGCAGAGTCACTTCAACGTGAAATTGAAAGATCATTGAGCACACTAACAGACAAAGAACGTGAGATCATTCGTTTATTCTTCGGAATAGGAATGAACCATGGACTAACCTTAGAAGAAATCGGTGCTAAGTTCAATTTGACACGCGAAAGAGTGAGACAAATAAAGGAGAAGGCAATCAGACGATTGAGACACACCTCCCGAAACAAATTATTAAAAGCATATTTAGGATAAAATAAAGGCTGCCCACGAAAGTAGGTAGCCTTTTTTGCTTCCATCTTTTTTATAAAACAACAATCGTTTATTAACATCAAAACAAAACAAATGGCAACTGATTTGGGTTACGAAACCGTACTAAAATCGCATGTAGAAAGAGAACGTGCAGCAGTAAAATTAACAAGCAAGGTAGGTGAGTTATTATATGATAAAGGAATTGAATTAGTTCTGTTCCGAAATCATTTAACAGACACTACTATTTCTGAAGTATTAAATTTGCACGAATATGCACGTGAAGTTGTGAACCGGCCAATCGACATCTTTACCACTTCTGAATTAGCGGAGGAAATTTTAAAATTAAACCTTGCTCCTTCTAAACTGGATATAGGAAAATTAGCAAGTGAATGGTTAGCTGAACAAGAAAAATACGATAGCAAAGCTGAATTCCTGATTGAAAAATTAGCAAGTATTGGTCACTCAGAAGACAGTAGTACTGAACCTCGAGATGTTGTATTATACGGTTTCGGACGTATTGGTCGTTTGGCTGCACGTGAGTTGATTAAACAAGCTGGTAAAGGTCAGCAATTGAGATTAAGAGCTATTGTTACACGTGGTTCTTCAGATAAAGACATCATAAAAAGAGCTGCATTATTAAGAAATGACTCTGTTCATGGAGCTTTTAAAGGTTCGGTTCAGGAAGATTTAGAAAATAAATCAATTATTATCAATGGACAAATAGTTCAAATGATCGATGCAAGCAATCCCGAAGACGTGGATTACACAACTTACGGAATCAACAACGCTTTGATTATTGATAACACTGGAGTTTTTACGGATCGTGCGGCTTTATCTCGTCACTTACAGGCGAAAGGTGTTTCGAAAGTAATTTTGACTGCCCCTGGAAAAGAAATTCCTAACATCGTATACGGAATCAACCAAAGTGAGATTGATGTTGATAACGAAAATATTTTCTCAGCAGCTTCTTGTACTACAAATGCAATTTCTCCAGTATTAAAAGTCATAAACGATAAGTTAGGAGTTGTAAAAGGTCACATCGAGACTGTTCACGCTTATACAAATGATCAAAACTTGTTGGATAACATGCACAAAAGTTCACGTCGAGGACGTTCAGCTGCTGTCAACATGGTTATCACTTCAACTGGTGCTGGTGCAGCTGTAACCAAAGTGATTCCTCATTTAAAAGATAAATTGACTGCAAACGCCGTACGTGTACCAACACCAAACGGATCTTTGGCGATTTTAAGTTTACAAATCGATAAAAAAACAACGGTTGATGAAGTGAACGCAATCATTAAAGATGCGGCTTTGAACGGTGACTTGGTCAATCAAATCTATTATTCTTTCGATCCTGAATTAGTTTCTTCCGATATCATCGGTAATACATGCTGTTCAGTGTACGATTCAAAAGCTACAATCGTTTCTCCAGATGGACAAAACATCGTATTGTATGCTTGGTACGATAATGAGTTTGGCTATACTAAGCAAGTTATTCGTTTAGCAAAACATGTTGCTAAAGTAAGAAGAGCTATTTATTATTAAAATACTCTAAAATATTCAGAAAGCCCGGGACAATGTTT
>CAIUKX010000329.1 GCA_903899795.1 uncultured Flavobacteriales bacterium | reverse complement strand
CCATTGGCCACCCTGTGATTTGTGACAGGTCACTGCATAAGCATATTTGATTTGTAACGCGTTGAAATAGGGGTTTTTTAAAATAAGATCGTATCGTTTTCGCTTGTTCCGTTCGTGTTCATAGTCTTTTTCAATTGCAAAAAACAAATCTTTCATTCGTTCGCGTGAAAGCGATGGCCCTTCGGTATTAAGGGTTTCGGGGAGAAGCAGCACTTCCAGTTCGGCAACATCCGGATAATCCACAAATGTAACGATGGCACGAGCAAAATGGAAACCGTATATTTCTTCGTGTTTTAGAATGCGGGTTATTTTCATCAATTCACCATTGGCAATAAATCCCATGGAAGTAGTAGCGTCGTCAACCCAATAGTAGTTATTTTTGACAACCATCAAACAATCACCATGACAAAGTAATTCTTCGTACCAGAGAATTCGTCCCCGGATTTGATTGTTGTAATTATTGGCTGCTTTATTGGAGCGGGTAATTAGAATGGTTTCCTCGGTTCCAAAATTATTCATGCTGTTCTCCAATTCATCTTGTAACTCAGAACCTTCCAAACGAATTAAATCTCCATTCTTTTTCATCTGAAATGTAGGAAAAACACCAGTCTCCATATCCCGTAAACGAGTTGCATTTTCCAAAATAGAGGAATGAAGTGATTGCCGAAGCACATGCGTTAATTGAAAATCGGTAATTTGTAATTTTGAGAAGTGAAATTGTAAGTATTGTTTGTTCAATGCTGGAGAATGTTCACACCCTACTGGCGGTAATTGTCCCTCATCTCCTAAAAAAATCAGTTTACATCCTTCACCAGAATAGACATATTCGATGAGGTCCTCCAATAAATTACGCTGACTGATGGAACTATCTTTTTGTAGCGAGAAATCACCAATCATAGAGGCTTCGTCGACAACAAATAAAGTATTCTTAAATAAATTGGGATTAAGTGCTAACTGGATATTTCCATCTGAGGAGTTCTGTTTGCGGTAAATTTGTTTATGAATTGTGAAAGCAATGTTTGATGACTTTAAACTCAAAACTTTAGCAGCTCTTCCTGTTGGTGCCAATAATCGGGTCTTGAAGCGATGGGAAGAAAGAACCTTAACTAGAGCGCCGAGAATAGATGTTTTTCCCGTACCGGCATATCCTTTTAAAAGAAAAAGTTGGTGGCTTTCACGACTGGCGATAAATTCAACCAACAGCTGAATTAGCTTTGTTTGATCCGCATTGGGTTGATGACCAAAATGACGGAGAAACTCTTCGTGAAATTGCTGTTTTTCCAAGATAAATTCAGTGAAATAATGACTCTGATGTAAAGATACAAGAGTTTATTACCGAAATTCTAATTTAGAGATAATTTTTTGCTGGTTACGCAGTAATTGTTTTGGAATAAATAACTGTTGAACATAGACAAGGTGGAGCTCCGCATTCCGAACATGAATATTGATTTAAAAGGCTGTCGTCCCTCCAAAAATAGTTTATTTCACATAAAATTTTGAATTCAAGACGATCAAAAATGGGGGCTATGTTGACCCCTTTTTTGGTTTTCCAAGCAAATGCAGTAATAATCTCCATTCCCCTTGATTTAAGGTCAATTATACAACGTTGGATCAATTGAGTTCCTATACCCTTATTTTGGAAAGTTTTACGTACTGCAATAATTTTGATTATTCCTGTTTTTTTTGATGTGAAGAATGACTTTGGTAATTGGCTGAATTGGTATTTATTGAGTGTTTTTTTTAGGTCTATTTCTTGAACAATTAATCCAATTGAAAAACCAATAATTTCATCTTTGATAGTTGTTACAACGCGAATAAATATAGTTGGGTCATCATACATCAATTCCAATGAATGAAAAGTCAAATACTCATTTCCTAATTCTGTATCACAGATAGCAACAATGTCTGTGATATCATTTTTTTCGCTGTGTCGAATGCTAAAATTCATAGCTCCAATTATAAAGAAAGAATTTGAAGATAAATATGACCATCATCATAGAGAAGTACTCTTTAAAACTGCTTTTATCAAAATGGTTTATTTTGTACTCATAAGATTAGCTTTTTAATAGGTTGAAGTCTAGATCGGGTATTTTTTTATAGCTTAATTTATTTCGACTTACAGAGAAATATCTTGGTAATCCTTTTGATTTTTTTGAATCATTGGAATTATCGATGTAAAAAGGAAAGGACTGCCAATGATTGACAGTCCTAACACACTAGAAATAGAGAACTAAAAGGATGTTACCTTCCAATTATTAAACTTGATTTATGTGGTTCCTTTTGGTTGTTTATGATAATCGTGTAGAGTCCATTTTCTAAGAAGCTTACATCCATTTCAATTTGGTTGCAAGGGTTGAATATCGTTTTTTGAAAAACGGATCTTCCCATTTGATCAACTATGAGAATGGATTCAATCAGTATTGAACTTTGGATTTGTATTTTACCGCCAGATGGGTTAGGATATACCAAGAAGTGTCCAGAAGACAGTTCCGTGATTTCAGCACAGTCACTCACAGTAATAGAATTGGATGCTACATTTGAGCAACTATTTGCATCCATGTAGGTATATTGTATTGTTGTTGTTCCAATACCTGCTGTTGAAGGAGTGAATTGATTATTACTAACTCCATTTCCGGAATAATTTCCACCAGTTGGTTGTCCACCATTCAGTGAAAAAGCAGGGGTATTTATGCATACATCATTCAAGGCTGAAAGAGAAACTGTCGGAAGAGCATTAACAGTTACTATTGTTCCGGTTGATGTAGCGGAGTTACAGCCTGCAGGAGAAACAGTTACTGTGTATGTGCCTGAAGTTGTTACATTAATGGTTGGAGTTGTTGCTCCATTAGACCATGAATTATCTGTCGTTGAAGAAGATGTTAAAACAACTGTATCTCCCTGGCATATTGTTGAGTTGCCGGTAACGGTGATTATTGGCGTTGCAGTACTATTGGTAATGGTTGCAACGACAGCTGTCCGCATAATTGCCTGACAGGTTCCATTGATAGGTAAGGCATAATAAGTTGTTGTCGACGAAATACTTGGTGTTGTGAACGAGGTCCCTGAACCTAAAGAAGTTCCTCCAATAATCGATGCGTACCAGTTAACCGTTCCGGCTGAGGGAGATGCTCCTAATAATACTGTTCCGGGACCGCAACGAGATCCGGGAGTTGTTGAAATCATAGTTGGTCTTGGTGTAACTGTGGCAACGACAGCTGTTCGAGGAGAAGAAACACAGCCATTGTTGTTGGCTTCAACGTAATAGGTTGTTGTTGTATTTAAACTTGGTGTTGAAAAATTTGAATTTGATCCCAAAGATGTTCCACCCGTAGCGTTTGCATACCAATTTACAGTCCCGGAGGAAGCTGTTGCGCTCAATTGTCCGATTCCGAAACCACAAATGGAGGCTGGAGTTGTAGCTGTGATGGTTGGAGGTGTTACAATCGTAATTGTCGCTGTTGCACTGTTTGTTCCATCCGTACAAGTGATTGTGTACGTTCCGGGGGTAGAATTTGCTAAGTTGATTACTCCGGTACTGCTATTGATAGATAAACCTGAGGTCGAGCTGAATGTCCCGTTCGTAATGCCATTTACAGTAGGTGTTGAAGTTGTTCCTGAATTACAAAATGTTGATGAAGTGTAAGCTACGCTGGTGTTACTGGAACTTGTTGATTCTGTAATTTGTAAGCTCGCAGGAGAAGAAGTTTTATCTCCGTTTGTTGATCCGTTGCCATTTACCGTTAATCCTATTCCGTACATCGTGATTGTTCCTGTACCGGATGCAGGTGCTGTCCATGGAACTGTAAATGAAAACTGATTGGAAGTACCTGTGGCAGCTGAACTTTGTTCAATGTAATCTCTATTGGAAATGGAAATGACATGAGTGGCTGTTGAAGTAGGTGTTCCCATTGTACCTGCCTTAGCATTACTACTCGTAAGAATGGTTCCCTGAACCCCATATTTGGTACCGGAAGTACTGGTTACTTTATACTCAAGGGTGTAAGAATTGCCAGGGGTATAGCTAGTTACACTGTTTCCACCACCGTCTTTCATGGACAGTACAATAGATGTTCCATAAGATGCGCCGTTGTGACAATTTGCACAACTACCTGTAGACAAAGGACTACCTGTATTATCTTGGTTAGTAGTACTTCCGAAACCGGAAGAATAAGGGGGGATTGCTGACGAACTGTGGAATCTTGAAATTGAAACTTCAGGCGATTTAAAGGAATAAAGGAATAAAGAGATGCCGAGTAGAAAGATAGGGAGTAACCTAAAAATTGTTTTCATAATGTTTTGGAGATAATAATTATTATTTCGGTTTGTGAATGGGATTGATTTTTGTTTTTGAAATCATGCATCCTCTCATTCATGAAAGGATGCAAAAAATCATTTTTTCTAGTTTGATAGTGTTAGATTTATTTAAGGAGCGTGATACGATTCATTTTTGCTTCGTCGTTTATTTTTACAAAGTAATTTCCAGTAGCCAATTCAGATAGATCAATGCTATAGGAGTTTTTTGAACTTTCAGTTAAAGATGTCATTTCAAATTGTTTTACGATTTTACCCACCTCATTGTATATGATGATTGAATTCAATTCGAAAGAAGCTGGAATAGTTACTTGTAATTTTCCGTTGCTTGGATTTGGACTGAATGAAAGTGTTTGATCGGCTGTCGTACTTGTAATACCCGCTCCGCTACCTGTATTTCCACCACCGGTTGTAACAGCCTGACATCCCAATGAAGTCAACCAACCAGCTCTCGATCCTGCTAACGCCGCATTAATACGTGTGGTTTGTCCGGCTGTAAACATATTTGTACAGTGACCATAATTCATGAAGTTATTCATGTATAATGTATTTGCAGAATTATTGTCACATGAATTTGTACCGTTCAAATTACATGTAGCGACTGTTCTCATGTGTGGAGGGGTATCATCCACACAGTCGCTGTCCTGACCACATGTTGTATTTCCTGGGCATGTACTACCGCTGCCATCTCCTTGAAAAGTATGATAAAGGCTTAGTGCATGACCCGTTTCATGAATAAATGTTGTATTTTGATTATCTGAACCGAGATTACCCGTCGTTCCAAATGCATTGTATAAAATCACAGCACCGTCTTTATTCGCTGGTGTACCAGGGAAGTATGCGAAGCCATGTTTCCCGTTTCCTCCCATGTTTCCATCGATTCCTCCAACTATCCAGACGTTGTAATATTTGTCATTCGGCCATTTACTCAAAGCTTTCACATCTACTTCATTGTTTGTTCCACTGGTTGTCAATCCATGTGCCGTAAAATCGTTTACTGAACTTCCATTAACTCGATTGATTCCTGTTGTTGTAGCACCATTCGGATCTTGCACCGCTAGACAGAATTGAAGTTGAGTATTGACTCCGTTTGTATTTGCAAAATTTCCTGCTTTGCTGTAAGCATCGTTGATCGATGAGATTGCACTTTGGATTTGGGCATCGGAAATATTTGTTCCGCTTCCAATAGCTTCTCCAACGTGAATGACATGAACCACTACGGGAATTGTTTTAATTGTTTTTTCTTCCTGATGTTGTGCTTTTAGATATGTTTGATAGAAAGCCTCGTTTTGCTCCATGTTTTTTCGGTATTCTTCATTTTCATTGAGTAAACGTTCGTGTTGTTGATTGAATAAACAAGGTTCAGTTGATGTGTGAAACTCGTTTTGTCCGAAGACTGTAACTGCTGTCAAAGACAAAAGTGATGCGACAATAATTTTTTTCGTTTTCATAGTTATATTATTTTATTGTTTGATTCAAAGGTCTTTCATTACTGATTTTATTACAAATCAAAAAAGTCATTTTTTTACATTTCAATTCCGTCTATTGTTTTGATGTATTTATAGATTATATATCTATTAAAATTTATTTATATAGACTTTTAATCTAGTTTATTAAAAATAAAAAGCCTAAAAATCTTTTATTACCTATGTTTTCTATGAGGAATAACAATTGACTTTCAGGCTCTCCGTTTTAGCGAACGTTTTTATTGAGCGATATTCATGGATAATGTATTATCATTTATTTCACGAGATTAACATGACCAACTTCCACAAAGCTTTCATCTGTGTGTTTTTTTCGAAATTCAATTTTCCAAACATAGCTGTCATCTTGAACTTTATTTCCCCGATAGGTTCCATCCCATCCCATTTTAGAGTTGGTGGTGTGAAACAGTAATTCTCCCCAACGATCGTAAATAAATAATTTATAACTGCTGGGTTCATATCCGGATGTAAAAACAGGTTGAAAAGTATTGTTATAATCGTCACCATCAGGAGTAAAACTATTCGGAACATAAAAGACAAGTTCTTCATCTACCTGGATACTTGTAAAAGCGGTATCTATACATCCATAGTCATTGATCGCAATTAATTCAATCACATAAGAAGTGTCATTTGGAATTAAGGTGTGAGTAAGATCTGCTGAAGTGTAAGACGTCCCGTCAGAAATCATCCATGTGTAGTGAGTGGCGTCTGTTGTTGTGTTTAGAAAATTATATTTGTGTTCATCAATTAAATGTTCAACAAAAGATGCGTGAACTTTTGGGAATACGTGGACCATATTTTGTTTCGTTGTACTGCTGATACAACCGTTGTTACTACTGATTAATGTAATAGTGAAGTAACCTGAATCTAAAAAGGTATGGGTAATTGTATCAGAGTCACTTCCTATTGATCCGTCACCAAAATTCCATTGGTTTGTGGAGTTGAGAGGAATT
The DNA here is from genome assembly GCA_903899795.1 of uncultured Flavobacteriales bacterium. Lineage (GTDB taxonomy): Bacteria > Bacteroidota > Bacteroidia > Flavobacteriales_D > Crocinitomicaceae > CAIUKX01. The sequence goes on along the minus strand of CAIUKX010000329.1, from coordinate 5,785 downwards.
GACTGATCATAGAAAGTAACAGTTAATGGACTGCAGCCGGAAATAATGTCTGATGTAAAATTTACAATAGGTATAGGATTTACAATAACATTAATGGTGTCAAGACTGGAGCATCCGTTTAATACTGTTTGTAAAATATAATTACCTGAATTGTTGACGGGAATATTGTTTATGGAAGGATTTTGAGCAGTTGATGTGAAACCGTTAGGACCGTTCCATAAATAAGTATATCCTGTCTGAAATTGTGAGGATAATGATAACGTATCAGCTTCGCATAACGGTGAATTGTAACTCAACGTTTGTTGAGGAATAGGTAAAACAACAATTTTACCGGTATCAGTTACAATACAGTAATTGGTATATGTTACAGCGTAGTTTACTGAAGAAACTGTTACTATAGTTAGTGTATCATTCGTATTGGTACTATTGCTCCACGTAAATATTCCTCCCTGAATGGAAGGTACAGCGATTAACTGTGCTGTATCTCCCAGGCAAATAGTATCTGGTAGAATGCTCAAGTTTGGCATTTGGTGTATATCAATTACCACAGAATCTGTTAGTACTGTTATACAGGATGGTTGATTATTGTAATAGGCATTGATCAGATAAAACGTCGTAGAACTGGTCAGAGAAGCATTACTTATGTTTGCTGTTCCATTATTCGAAAGTTGAATGGTGTGATTGATCCCGTTTCCTGTGCTGTATGTAATAATGGAATTAGGATATCCTGTAAAATTTACTGTCGATGACTCAGTTACACAAATTGAAGTGTCACCGGAAATGGTTGCATAAGGTGCTTCAACAACTATATCGATACTGGAGGATATTTCACCTCCGCAGGGACCTGTGATTGTACATGTGTAGGTAGTGTTAACAGTGGGGGAAACATCTAGAGTTGATCCGGTTCCGCTAGCTCCTGCAGGTATAGATGACCATGAATAAGAGGTGGCTCCCTGTGCGTTTGCAGTAAGTGTTGTCGTCGATCCTGGACATAAATGAGTGCCAAGCGAGGAGGTAACATTTACGACAGAAACTCCTGAAACTGTTTGGATAGAATAATCACAATTGTTACCGCTCACACCGTCAACCATTATGTAGTATGTATTGTTTGGTATCAGAGAAGTTGCGGTAAGAGTTGAGGTACCCGAACCAGTTGATTGATTGATTGATGCAGTTACTGTGTGCGGTAAATGTATTACAATCGGTTGTACTGTATACAATGGACTGAATTCCAGTACTTGAATTGGAACAATTGGAGGAAGTAATTGTAAAAACTGCTGTGGTCGAACTTGCAACAAATTTTACCCAAGAATTATTTTCGATTGATCCGCAGAATCCGCCACCAAAGTTTCCTCCTATATTGCAAGCTTCGTTACCAGCAGTATACCAACCACCAGTATTTCCGCAATAGTTATTGAGATCACAAATTTGTGGTGCATCTACACAATTGTCAGATGCAATTTGAGTTCCCGCCGCACAGGCTAGAGGTTCACATCCCATTAATGCCGAAAACCCACCTGAATGAGCAGGATTCTCATAATTAATAGATGCATCGGATTTAAAACGTACATATAAATATTGACCGGTTGAAGTGATTACCGCGACTGAAGCACAAGATGTTCCGCCGGAAGCTGTTGCACTGGTATAGACGTATCCTGTCAAACTGGAAATAAATGGACTCGAAAGTGTGTTTCCGTCATAAAAGGATAAACTATCGTGATTCAATTCCATATTATACGAGAGAAAGTTTAATCGAACACGTTGACTGGCAGAACCGGAGTCGAAAATTACATAGTAATCTTCATTGGAACAGTAATCGGTATTGATACCAGCACCACAGTTTTTTGAATCCATAAATTTTCCTTTGCAAGACGATAGAATGGTTCCGTTCACAGCATCGATTTGATATTGGTAATTTTGTCCAAATAGCGTATTTGAATTAGTTACTAAGTATAAAAAGAAGATTCGAAGTGCAATTTTTGTTTTCATAATACATAAAGTGTAGTTGTGAGTTTCTGGATTCACTTTTCCTTTTTTTCGGTTGATTCAAGCTTTTTTTGTCGAGCTATCTTTCGTTGTTCAATAATATGTTGATCAAGAATTCTGGTTGATTCGTTTTCAGTATATTCGACTTGTGTTCTGGTAGAATCAGAAACTGTTGCTAAGTTGATTTGAGATTTCTGTTGCAGACTTGGTGGACTAACTTGAGATTGTTGTGCAGAACAGTGGATCGAAAGAAATAGTAGGATTCCTGTCAACCATTGAATGATGGAAGGATTTTTTTTCTGTGAGTTCATAAATTTCAGATATTTAGTATATTTCTATTTGTTGCAAAATTCACTTTTAATGTATTTTTTAACAAAGCAAAATTTTTCATTTTTTACATTTCAATTATCTGTGAAAAGTTTATAAAATAACTATATGATGAATTTATTTTTAGGTGTAATATTTTAAATAAATTGAGAATCTAGATGAAAAATAAATTTACTAGCTAATTGAGTGGACAAAGGGTAGACAATCCTTTTGTTTTTAAGGGTTTTAGTTGCTTTGTAGTGCTCTGTATTCGTTACTTTATAAAAAACGAAAGCTATGAAAGATTACTCTGAAGACGAATTGCATCAATTGATAAAATCATTGACAAAGACAGAGAAGACCTATTTTAAAAAATATGCGTCACAGCACATCAAAGGCGATGTAAATGATTACGTTCTATTGTTTAATATCATGGAGAGGATGGAAGTTTATGATGAAGAAACTATTCTTCAAGGTTTACAAAAAGAAAACTTTAAACACCTTCCCCGTTTAAAAAACTATTTGTACGATATTCTTTTTAAAAGCATTAACAGCTTATCACGCAGATCATTCATTAATAGCCCAGTTACGGGATTCTCTCAATAAATTGGAAGTGCTTTGGGGAAAAGGTCTCTTTAAACAATGTGATAAATTGCTAAAAAAATTAAAAAGGGTGCAATCGAACATGATGTACAGTACATCTTATACGAAGTTTATTCATGGGAATTAAAGTTGTATTACGAAAAAATGTCTGTTTTTGATGGGTTCCAACAGTATGACGAGATTGCCAAACATCAGTTGGAATCTATCGATAAAATCAGAGATTCTGCGATATTTGAGCAACGAATAAAAAAAATGGTTATTTATCTCCATCTCAATGGAAGAGCTACAAAGACAAAACATTTTGAAGATTATGCAGCGATCATGAATCATCCATTGTTTAGCAAAGCAGAAGATGAAATTCCTGAAGGGCTTCTAAAAATAGATTTCTATTCGATTCATCAATTGTATAATGTGGGGATAAGTAATATTGAAAAGTCCCTCTATTATTGCGATAAGCTTTATGACTATTATCAAGAAAATCCTCATTTGATTATTACTCGATTGATCCTTTATGTGTACCATGTATACAACCGTCTATTTACTCTTTTAGATGCGAAAGAATATGGTAAAATAGAGGACACGCTTGAGATTTATACAGCTATAAAAGAAAAATATGAGCAATATTGCTCGGATGAATTGAAAATCATCATTACAATAGATGCATTTAGAATTAAATTTATGTATTGTATCAAGCAGGGTAACTTTGATTTGGCTAAAAATGACGTGTTAAACTGTATTGAATATATAAACTCTGACGATAGTTGTTTGTACAATAAGTCGCGTGAGGTTTCATTGTATTATCTGATTTCTGAAATCTATTTTGGACAAGGAGATTTTAAAAATGCATTGTTTTGGGTAAATAAAATTTTGAATTCAAAAGAGTTACAGAATTTGCATTTGTTTGCTTCAGCATTGAATTTGACACTATTAATTCATTACGAATTACGTAATTTTGAATTGATTGAGTACTTGTTAAAATTTACAGCTCGTTATTATCAAAAACACTTAGAGCAAAATTTGTATGAGTTTAAGATTTTTTCGATTTTGAAAAAGTTGGTCTTATACATTCCAAATACACCTTTGGATCAAAAAATACATTACACCAAATTTCGCGATAAATTCATAGAAGAGCAATTGTCCGATTCCGAAGATGTAAATCCTCTTACCTTTGATTACAAAAATTGGTTGGATAGTAAAGCTGAAAATAGTTCTATTTCAGAAATGATAGTGAAAAAGAATAGAATAGCAGTGGGATAAAACTTTTTGAAGAACACAATTCAACAGAAAATTTGATTTCAGGGTATTTTATTGATTAATAATATAACTTCGATGGGCTATAAATTTAACGTCTAAAAATAAATCTTAGCTTTGCAATGAACAAAAATTGAATTGAAGGGAATGAAAAGTCATTTGGCGATAGAATTATCTGAACATGCGGTAAGCTGTGCACGTGTCAATGATGGTGTGGTTCAATCGGTCGATACTTTATTTTTCAAGGACAAGATTGATTATCGTTACAAAGAACAGTTGGATCAATTTTTTACAGAGAAGGGATATCGCGAAATCGAATTTGATGACTATTCTTTGTCCTGGTATTCGATCTATTCTACTCTTCTTCCGAATAATGTTTTCAGTGAATCCAAACCGGAAGATATTTTTCGTCTGTGTTACAGTACAGATATTCCTGCGAATCATATTGATTACAATCGGATTCCGGAATTGTCGGTTGTAAATATCTATGAAATTCCTATTTGGGTAAAATCCTTTTTTGTCATTAAGTTCCCGCGGATTGTGATTCAGCATGAGGGAAGTCATCTTTTGCATGGGATTTTTGCAGGGTCAACTTATAAGTTAAAAACAGTCATTTCATTGCATCAGAATTCATTTAGTATGGTGATAGCGAATGAAAGCGGGCTTCAGTTTTATTCTCAATTTGATTTTCAGACAGTGGACGATGTTGTCTACCATTTGATGTTTACCTTTCAGCAGAAAAAATACCTTGGTCAATCCGGATCGATTATTTTGTGTGCCGGTGTCGGAGCTGAACTAGCGCAACTGGAGGAACTGAATCAAAAACTCAATTCTTTGGGTGATTTAAAGACCTTCAAAATAGAAATTAATTCTCATTTACTTTTAAACTACCAGGCGCTGTGCGTATAATTAGAGGTGACTTAAAATCAAGACGTTTTTCCATTCCGAAAAATTTTCCTTCCCGACCAACAACCGATTTTGCAAAAGAAGGATTGTTCAATTTATTGGAAAACAAATATTCATTACAAGATTTACAAATTTTGGATTTGTGTGCAGGCACCGGAAATATTTCTTTCGAATTTGTTTCCCGTGATGCCGGTTTTGTTACTTCAGTTGACAAAGATTACAACTGCGTTTCGTTTATTCGAAAAACATGCAGGGATTTCGGAATCGAAAGTAAAATGGACATTATCAAAATGGATATCATCCTCTACTTGAAGAAGACAGATAAAACCTTTGATATCATTTTTGCAGATCCACCTTATGATGTGAAATTTCATGATCAGATTGCAGAAGTAGTTTTCGAACGGAAGTTATTGAAAGAAGATGGGATATTGATCGTTGAACACGGTCGTCACACTAAATTAGAAGAAATTCCACAGTTTGATGTATTGAGAGAATATGGAAATGTTTACTTTAGTTTCTTCAAATCGAGAGAAGTATAAATTTCAGATGAAATCAGTATGGAAGCAAAGACAAAAAAAATAGGTTTATTTCCCGGTTCCTTTGATCCGTTTACGAAAGGACACGAGGAAGTTGTTTTGAAAGCTTTGGGATTATTCGATGAAATCATAATCGGTATAGGAATCAACAGTAGTAAGACTTCTTATTTTGATCTCGATAAACGCATTCGCCATAT
>CAIUKX010000328.1 GCA_903899795.1 uncultured Flavobacteriales bacterium | reverse complement strand
TCTTTTCTAGTAATTTTACAAAATCCCCTACCGATTTAAAAGCATCGGGTAGTACAGAAAGAAATAACTGATCCGTATTATTAAAATCCACTCCTTTGATATCACTAAATTTTACCCACCCTGTTTTATAGCTATAAATTGAACTTTGAAATACCTCATCCAATTTCAAAAAAGGAATTTGATTGATATTATCGATAGAATCCGAAGAAACATAAACCCTTAAATAAAAATCATCCGAATATTCCGGAGCTGTTTCTTTATTAGCTTTTCTATACTCATACTGATATTCAAATTGGATTGCAGAAATATCGGATAATACCGCACTTGCAGTCGGAAAACTTCCGGCACCTTTCCCTAAAAACAATTGTTTATCAGAAAATAACGCCTCAACTATCACAGCATTGAATTCATTATCAACCTGAAAAGCCGGATGTGTATTTGTTATAAAGTGAGGCGCTACAAACCCAACCACTTGATTCCCTATTTTTTCAGCTCTGGCAAATAACTTAATTCTATACCCTTTTTCAGACGCATAAGATACATCTCGACCTTTTACTTGACGAATACCGTAATTGAATAGATTTTCAGGTTCAACGGTTGTCCCGAAAGCATGTTTAATCAAAATCGCTAGCTTAAATTTCGAATCGAAACCATCCACATCCAAAGTTGGGTCTAATTCTGCAAAACCTAATTCCTGTGCTTTTGCCAAAGCATCTTGATATGCGACACCATAATTCGCCTGAGTAAGAATATAATTTGTTGTTCCATTTACAATCCCTTGAACTGAAGATAAAGAATCATTGTTGTAATATTCTTCTAAATTTCGAATGATTGGAATCGACCCACCAACAGAAGCTTCATACAAAAACGAAACTTTGTTTTCTTTTGCCAATTGAATCAATTCATCCTGATGTTCAGCGATCAATTTTTTATTAGCCGAAACAACATGTTTTCCCTTCGACAATGCTTCACGCACGATTCTCAATGCATCATCACTGTTGTTAATCAATTCAACCACCAAGTTAATTTCTGGATCATTTAATATTTCCGCAGCGTCGTATCCTATTAATTCAGGAGATACTGCTCTCTTCTTATTTTTATCTTTTACGACAATTCGCTTGATTTTAGCATCCAATAAATTAGATTGGTTCAAGACTTCATACAACCCGGTTCCTACACACCCAAAACCAAATAATCCTATTGTTAATTGTTTTCTCATTTCTTCCTGTTTTATTGTATTATAAATTTATTTTGATTGTACGGAAAGGTCGCGACCTTTCCGTACACACGACCTGTCCGTACCGTATTATTTTCAATTTATACTTTTCCTAAATGTTGTAGGTAAATATTTTCTGAATCCGTTGTGCAAAAATTCACTAATGATGTCGATCAACTGATCATTTTGCACTAAAAATCCATCGTGTCCGAAATCAGAGGAAATGCTTGCAAATTTTGCATTTGGAATTGCTTGTTTTAAAAATTCCTGTTCAGACACCGGGAACAAATTGTCAGAATCGATTCCTACAACCAATGTATTCGCTTTTATTTTACTCAAAGCCGCTTCAATGGATTCTCTACCTCTTCCCACATTGTGAGAATCCATTGCTTTACTCAATGTGATATAAGAGTATGCGTTAAAACGATCTGCTAATTTTTTGCCTTGGTAAGATTGATACGAACTGGCTAAAAATCCATCGGTCTTTTCGCTATCCTGATCCGTTTGTGTCTTTCCATATCCCGAATAGGAACGGTAACTCAGCATCGCAATACTTCTCGCTACTTGTAATCCATTCTTCGCATCATCAATGCTTCCTTGACCATAAGTCGGATCACCTATAATTGCTAATCGCTGTGATTCATTGAAAGCAATTCCATAGGCAGAGTGACGTGCATTTGTTGCTATCAAAATTAAATTTTCTATCACCTCCGGTTGCTCAATCGACCATTCAAGTGCTTGCTGACCTCCCAAAGATGCACCTATCAATGTATGAATTGTTTCGATCCCGATGTGTTTCCTCAATAATTCGTGACCACGAGCCATATCTCTGGGGGTAATGAAAGGAAAATTTGAAAGGTACAACTGACCGTTTTGATCTTCACTTCCTGCGCCGGTTGTCCCATAACACGATCCAATCACATTTGCACAGACGATAAAATGTTCTTCGGGATTGAACAATGCATTTTCACCGAAAATACCACTCCACCAATCGAAAACATCGCTATTTCCTGTCAAAGCATGACAAGCCCAAATGACTTTCGACTTACCTTTCACGTACTGACCGTAGGTATGGAAAGCTATTTTTAAATTGGAGATTTCCTCGTTTTGTTCAGTTACAAAAGGGATTGGAACTTCATAGGTATGTGAACCGGACGAAAAAGCCGGCTCAAAAGTAAAATTGCTTTTTTGCACAGATGTTCTAAAATTAGTTTGGATACTATACATGGGGACTAACAAAAATCGGGTTAAACATTAAATGTATTGGTCTAAATTTTATTTCCAGGATGGAATTAACAGCACATGGGATGCCACATA
>CAIUKX010000327.1 GCA_903899795.1 uncultured Flavobacteriales bacterium | reverse complement strand
GGGTGAAAAGCTATTACCATTTCAAGAAATTCGGCAAAATCACCTACACGTATGCCCGACAGGAAAATAAGCGTTCTGAGTTTGGTGAAGATTTGTCTTACAATCAGGCTTTAGTAGATCAGAATATTCCAAGTGCTTATTTTCAATTGATAACCAATACCTCTGATTTGATTTGGGAGCACAAAACAATTAAAAATAGTTCTGGTAGTATAGGTTTGAATTACATGACACAAGGTAATGTTTTTAAAGGATTGGATTACTGGGCATTGATCCCTAATTATAGAAATTATGGCGGGGGAATTTTCGTTCTTGAAAAGTGGAGCAAAAATGCATGGACCGTTGAAGCTGGAATGCGGTATGATTATAAATGGATGAGGACTTATACCGAAGATTTTACCACTTTGACAAAGAAAAGTTCGAATTATTCCTGGCAGAATTACAGCGGAACAATTGGAGCCGTTTATAAACTTAAGAAAGAGATATCAATAAATACGTCTCTTGGAATTGGCTGGAGACCTCCATCAGCTATTGAATTGTATGCGATGGGAATTCATCAGAGTGCTGCTTCTTTTGAAATTGGTGACACAACACTAAAAGCAGAACGTTCCTATAACATTCAATCCTATCTTAATTATTCGAAAAGTAAATTGACTTTTGAATTGGGAGGTTATTTCAGTCAGATAGACCATTTTATTTTTTTAAATCCATTATTGAAACCTGTTACAACCGTTTCAGGGACTTATCCGGCATTTAAATATAAGCAGGCAAATGTATATTATACGGGGATAGATTTGGCTATTCATTATGATCTGACTAAAAGTATCCGAATCATTTCAAAAACCACGTACGTATATGCTTATAACAGAGATTTACACGATTATCTGATATATGTACCTGCCAATAGATTTGAAAATGGAATTTCATTTACAAAGGAAAAATTAGGGGAGCTAAAACAAGCATTTTGCAATTTCTCGACTTTGGTCGTTGCACGGCAGAATCATGTACCCGTGAATAGTGATTATGTACCACCTCCAAAGGGATATGTACTATTGAATTTTGAAATGGGCACTTCTTTTTCATTTAGAAAACAGTTGGTAAGCGTGAACTTTTCAATCAATAATTTAACGAACACAGTATACCGTGATTACTTAAATCGTTTCAGGTATTTTTCCAACGATTTGGGAAGAAATTTTACACTAAGAGTAAAAATTCCTTTTACGATTTTTAATACTCTAACTCATGAGTAGGAAGATCAGAAATAGAAATTTAAGTTGGTCATTATTACTTTCATTTGTAGTAGGACAATTTCTTTTTTTATATCATTTTCATGAAGATCACTCATTAAAAAAATGTACTGAGACGGAGAGGATTCCCCATGTTCACAATAATCATGCTGATTTTTGTACCCTCTGTCAACCGTATGTTCAATCAATATTATTTTTCAATACTTCTATAATCAGTCTATATTTTCGACAGGATAAACATAGGTTTACTTTTGGGAAACAGGAAAATAGATATTCCAGAATTGATACGATTACATTAAGAGGTCCTCCGAATGAAGGAATAATCATCTAGTAACCCTTGAACAAAAATGTAAATCACTTGTAAAAAAAAATAAGATGAAAAATTTAACATATAAATTGGCTGTGTCTATGGTCTTGATTGGATCGTTGTTGTACAGCTGTAAAAAAGATGAAGTTACCGTTTCTCCTCCTGTACCGGG
>CAIUKX010000326.1 GCA_903899795.1 uncultured Flavobacteriales bacterium | reverse complement strand
GTTTGAAAGTGATACATCGATGTGACGGCTAACGTCTTCTAAAAAACGTTCCATAAACAAAGCACATCTTAATTGATTGAGCGCTTTGGGTAAATCGCGCAAGACATCGATAAGATTTTTTACTTCGACAAGAAGATTATTTTTCTCGTTTGAAATCATTTGAAATAAATCTTCTAAACGATCCACATCTTGTTTGATTTCATCAAGTTCTTCACGCCACTCCATTTGTTGAATTAAGAACTCTGGGGGCATCGTCGTATTAGTTTCAAGTTGTAACTCTAAGCCAGACAATTCACATAGATAAAACCCACGTTTAATAGGATCTTTTAAGGTTTCAAAAGCTGTGTTTGCGTAAGTAGAGAGTTGCATTGCAACTCTTTTTTGAGCTTCACCACTACTAGTATGTTTGTCTGGATGAACTTCTTGCTGAATTTTTAAATAGATTTGATCTAACTCGGTCAAGTTAACTTCAAACTTTTGAGGTAAATTAAATAATTCAAAAAAATTACTAAATCCTGAATTCACAAATTTCTTAGACTCTGAATGATTCGCCACAGCCACATTCGTCTTTCACATTAGGGTTTTGAAACTTAAACCCTTCATTCAAACCTTCACGAACAAAATCTAATTCCGTTCCATCGATATAAGGCAAGCTTTTAGGATCGACAAAAACCTTAATCCCGTGAGATTCGAACTCTTGGTCTTCCGGCAATATCTGATCTACATACTCTAATTCATAAGCAAGTCCGGAGCATCCAGTCGTACGAACCCCTAAGCGAAGGCCTATACCTTTGCCTCGTTTTTCCAAGTTACGGTTAACGTGCTTTGCGGCTTTTTCAGTCAAACTAATCGACATAAGTGTCCTTAATACCAATTAATGGGATGTTGTGTGTTTATCACGGTAGTCTTTGACTGCAGCCTTAATCGCATCTTCAGCCAATATGGAGCAATGAATTTTAACCGGTGGTAAAGCCAATTCTTCTGCGATTAATGAATTTTTAATTTCTAGGGCTTGATCTAAAGTCTTGCCCTTCACCCACTCAGTCACCAGTGAAGAAGAAGCAATCGCTGAACCACATCCATAAGTTTTGAATTTAGCATCTTCAATAATGCCATTCTCATTCACCCGTATTTGTAACTTCATCACATCGCCACATGCTGGCGCACCAACCATTCCAGTCCCAACGGTGTCATCACCTTTTTCAAAGGATCCTACATTTCGTGGATTTTCGTAGTGATCAATTACTTTATCGCTATATGCCATGATTATTTCCTTAAATGATTAATGTGCTGCCCATTGAATGGTGCTGATATCAACACCATCCTGAAACATTTCCCACAAGGGTGAAAGTTCTCTTAATTTTGCTATTTTTTGTTTTACTAATTCAATCGTAAAATCAACTTCTTCTACAGTCGTAAATCTTCCAACAGTAAAACGAATTGAGCTGTGTGCTAGTTCATCGTTCCGCCCTAAAGCACGTAAGACAAAAGAAGGTTCTAGGGAAGCTGAAGTGCAGGCTGACCCTGATGAAATCGCAATATCTTTTAAAGCCATCAACATAGATTCGCCTTCAACATAGTTGAAACTAATATTTAAATTATGCGGAACACGCTGAGTGATGTCGCCATTCAGATAAACTTCTTCTATTGCGTTAAGGCCATTCCATAAACGATCACGTAGCATTCGAATACGTTTATTCTCTTCAATCATTTCTTCTTTAGCTATGCGAAAAGCTTCGCCCATTCCTACAATTTGATGCGTTGGTAATGTCCCTGATCTAAAACCTCGCTCATGACCACC
>CAIUKX010000325.1 GCA_903899795.1 uncultured Flavobacteriales bacterium | reverse complement strand
TAGCGGTTAATAACTGCCAATCTTTCTTTTTTAAATCTTCATCCTTCATAATTCATTTTTTGAACTACCAATATAAGAATAACATATAAATAATCCACAATAGGGATAGGTGCGTTAATTTTTTATAATAAATAATATAGATAAGGGATGGCTTTAACCATCCCTTTTTTCGTTAAAACAAGTTTTCTAATTTTTCCAATCCAATTCCCCTTGATCCTTTTAATAGGATCAAAGCATTGTCAACCGGGTGATTTTCAAAATAGTTGATTGCTTCTGAAGTTGAAGAAAATACCTGATCGCCGTTATTTTTTACTTTGTTGAAAATTGGCCCCACGAAATAGCCATTCAAGTTCAGGTCATCAGTAAGTTGTCTGATCTGCTGATGTTCAGAAATAGATTCGCTTCCTAATTCTAACATGTCACCAATTATATAAAATTTATTAGGGTGATCAATCATCGCAAAGCTTTCTAAGGCAGATTTCATACTAGTAGGATTCGCATTGTAGCAATCCAAAATAAGTGTGTTACGTTCCGTCTTTTGTACTTGAGAGCGATTATTCGTAGGAGAGTACTCAGCAATTGCTTCATTTATTTCATCTGCACTTACATTGAATTTGATTCCAAAAGCAATTGCAGCCAAAAAATTATAGAAATTGTATTTACCTATCATTTGTGTTTTTATCACTTCAGATTGAAAAGTTTTGTAAGACCATTTCATCTCTACAAAAGGGGAGAGTGCGACCAATTCACCTTGAATATCTGCATTTTTTTGCTGACTATAACTGAATATTTTGACACCTGATGGAATAGAAGACACCAAAACATCATCATCATTATTGATAATAATTTCACCGTTATTTTGTTGTAGGGCTTTGTATAATTCCAATTTAGTTTTTAGTACACCTTCGAAATTTTTAAATCCTTCCAAATGTGCCTTTCCGATGTTGGTAATTATTCCAAACGTTGGTTCAGCGATGTTGCATAATTCTTCAATGTCTTTGAATCGGTTGGCACCCATTTCAATAATTGCAATTTCATGTTCTTTTGTTAAGTTGAGGAGAGTCAAAGGAACACCAATATGATTGTTTAAATTTCCAACAGTAGCCAAGACATTGTATTTTTTTGATAATACAGATTTTATCAACTCTTTAGTACTTGTTTTTCCATTACTACCTGTTATACCAATCACTGGAATGTTGAATTGTTTTCTGTGAAAGTTGGCAAGTTTCTGAAGGAAATCCAAACTGTTTTCTACTAGGTAGATTCGTTCATTTGTTTGATAAACTGCTTCATCTGCGATAACATACTCTGCACCCGATAATAGTGCGTTTTCAGCGAATGTATTACCATTGAAGTTATCTCCTTTGAGGCAGATAAATAAGCAGCCTGGAGTTATTTTTCGTGTATCTGTACAGATTCCTTTTGTTGCGTAATACAACTCAAAAAGTTGTTGATCATTTGTCATTGTTCTAATCAGTATTGAGATTACTGTAATAAAAAAAACCATCTGTAAAAGATGGTTTTTTTTTGTACTCTTATTTTTTCTTCTTCTTTTTCTTTTTCTCGTATTTGAAACCTTCAGGGCTACCAACTCTATCCATGCAACATCTGAAACCAATAGTGCATGTAGATTGATCTTCATCTAGGAATCTTCTGTTACCAGCAACTAACCAGTATGCACGATCTTTCCAAGAACCACCTTTGTATACGCGAGACTTATCTGAAACCAATGAAGTAGGCCAAGAAGTTTTGTCACCCGGTTTTACTTGTGCTCCATCCAAACCATACTCTTCGTATTTGCTTTGGTACATGATCAAGTTAGGATCTCGACTTGCTTGGTTGATTTTGTTTTTTAGATCGTCATTCTGGAAGTAAATAGAACTCTCGATATCACCGTCCATGTAATCAACGTAATCATCACGTCTGTAATTCAATCGTCCAATGTTTTCTTCTTCCGTTACATTTCTATACTTCATTTTACCTGGAGTATCGATTACGAATTGTGAGAATCCGTCACGCAACATCGAAATGATTTCGAAAGCATATTCATCACCATTAGGACCAACTCTTAACTCGTCAACGAAAATACCATCAAATAACTCATCCTGAATACGTGCAGTTGCTTCGTTATCATGTTTGTTGTTTTTATCGATGATTGATTTGTCGATTACAGCATTGATTCGAGCCAAAAGTGCAAGCTCAACTGAATCTTTTACTTTACCGTGTGAGATATAGAAAGGGTCAGGAGCATAACCTGTTTTAATAGGATTTTTTGATTGATTTCCTTTTTGGATTCCAACAGGAATTACAGTATCATTTGGATCATGTTTTGAAGCAGATACACGTTGGAAACGTACACGTTCGAACTCATTCAAAAATTCTTTCATTCCGTGAACATCAAAAGTAACGTTTGCCGCTTTCATCTCAACACCACCAGCATTGTTCAATAATTTTGTTTTGAAAACGTTTCCTCTGAATGGTCTGAATTCATCAAAATCTTCTGAAGATAAAGGACGGTATACATCCAATACCCACTCTGAAACGTTACCAGCCATGTGATACAATCCGTAATCGTTTGGCCAGTATGACTCAACAGGGGCAGTAATATCAGCACCGTCATTTAAGTGACCGGCAACCCCCATGTAATCTCCTTTTCCTCTTACGAAGTTAGCACGGATATTACCTTGAAATTGTTCATCATCATTTCTAACCCAGTGACCATCCCAAGGATATAATCTACGCTCATTAATGTTTTCTTGCCCTTCACCTAAATTTCCAATTAAACCGTAGGCTGCAAACTCCCATTCAGCTTCAGTTGGGAGACGGTAACGAGGAAGCAAAATACCATCCTCTTGACGAACGATACGTGTCCCTAGTTTTTTACCATTCGCATTTCTAGGGTCTAAATCTTGAATATTTTGAATTACTTTTTCTTGATATTGACCAGCTAAATAAGCTTCAGTGTTAAATGTAGCATCATCTCTTTGATCGATGTTATAATCCATAATTCCTTCACGAATCAAAATGTATTCGTTTAGACGGTCAGTTCTCCATTTACAGTAATCAGATGCTTGTAACCAAGACACACCAACAACTGGATAATCTCTGTAAGCAGGGTGACGTAAATAGTATTCTACGAATTTTTCACTGAAACCAAGTGGAGTTCTCCAGCAGTTTGTATCAGGAAGTACGTTCTTCGCAACAACTGGGTACGTTTCATAGGCTCTTGAAATCCAGTACATATACTCACACCAGTGGAAGTTAGTGATTTCGGTTTGGTCCATATAGAAAGACGAAACAGTTACACGAGCTGCACGGTTATTCCAATCGTACATAACGTCTTGCTCCGCTCTACCCATTGTAAATGTACCACCTTCAACAAGAACCAATCCTGGCCCTGTTTCTTGATCAACGAATGGCATCTTTTGGAATCCACCCATTTTCGGATCATTGTAAGGGGTACCTGTAGTTGAAGAGAATTCTTGATAACAAGAACCCAAAGTAACTAAACAGATAATAATCGCCGAAAAAAGTTTAATGCTTTTCATATCCTTTGTTTGTTTTATTATTGTTTTCAATTGCAAATTTACTATATAAACGTAAGTGAGAATAAAAGTTACATTTTTTTTTTTAAAAAGATGGGCAAGAGATTGTTTTAAAGGTAACAGGTTTTGCCTTACAATTAAGATTTAAACCAAGAGACACTTCATGTGAACCACCTGATATACCGTTGTTTAGTTTAGATACGGTAATGTCGTAACTGTATCCGATTTTAAATGTTCCGGTATTAATTCCAATCGCTAAAATAAAAGCATCTCTATTTCTGAACCATGCCCCAACAGTAAAATTACTGTATTTAATGTAGGTACCAATGTTTAATTCTTGAAATCCATTTTGGTATTGGTAGATAATATTTGGCATAATAGATGTTGCATTGTTATATTTCGAACGCTTACCCAATTTGATTTCAGCTCCCATGTGTCCAGTAAAACGAACAGGCATAGGTGAATGTCCGATAATCATCGATTCATCGGGTCTGTTTAAATGAAATGCCGAAAATCCGAAGAAGAAATGTTTACTATAACCGATCATTCCGGCTGATGCATCGAAAAAACCTCGTGAGCCTCCTCTTGGAACATCTCCTGTTTGATAAATAAATCCTTTTCTAGGATCGATCATATCACCAAATGTTAATTTATTCCAATCCAATGTTTTTTGATACCATGAAGCTCTTGCACCAAACATTAAAGAAAATTTCCTATTAATTTTTACGTGGTAGGAATAAACCAACCCAAGCATGGATGTTTTAATGGTTCCTTGACCTTGCTCATCGTGAGTTGCTAAAACACCAATACCACCTGAAATATTTTTGAAATATTGATCGTACGAAGCGCTGTAAGTAACATAATTACCAGTAAGGTTTGGCCATTCATTTCTGTAATTCAAAGCAAAGCGCGGACATCCGTTAGAACCAGCAAAAGCAGGGTTAAGGTATATTGGATTTGCGTAAAATTGCGTAAAAGTAGGGTCCTGCGCATTAGCACTCGTAAATGCAAAGCAGGTAAGACAATAGATTAATACTCGTTTCAAATTTTTCATTAATATGTGTTAAATGAAATAAAAGAATTTCAGATACCTTCAACTAAGATATCCTAATTAGGTTACAAATATTGCAATTCGTTTATAATAATCAAAGATTATTTTCGTTTTTTTATCGAATCATTGCTTTTTGATGATGATATTTGTAGTCCGAAAAAAGAGTAAAAGCTGATGTTAAATTTTTTGAGAATTAATTGTGTCCTTTTCATTTTAGTAATGAGTTGTTTTCAATATACTTTTTCTCAAGAAATTATTTCTATTGAAATCCCTTGGGAATCGCCTAAAGAAGTCAATGATAATGGAGAGAAAATATGGATTCCAAGTATTGTTGGACAGGATTTAAGCCACAAAATCCCCAATTATTTTTGGAGTAAAAAAATTACTTCTTCGAATCATTCTACTCTTTCCATATTAAATGTTCAGACGGTAAATGCTGAAGATTTGGAAAAGCAATATTTGGAAAAAGAAAATATCAGTATTTCATCCGATTTGAAGTATGAAATGAAAGTGACTAATGCTGGAACTGATGTCTATGCGGTTTTGAATTTATTACCTTTTGTCCGTGAAAATGGTGTTATCAAAAGAATTACAAATATAGAATTGAAGATCAATCATGTTCCGCGATCAACAAATGTAGTTCAGAAATCTTTCGCAGCTTCGTCTGTTCTAGCTTCAGGATCAGGGACATGGTATAAAATTGGAATTTCAACCGACGGAATTCACAAAATTGATAAACCTTTTTTAGAAGCATGTGGAATAAGTACAACTGGACTTGATCCTCATTCGATTAATATTTATGGGAATGGTGATGGTAAATTACCGGAACTCAACTCAACGCCTCGTACGGATGATTTAGCCAAGAATGCGATTATTGTTGCTGGTGAATCGGATGGTGTTTTCGATGATGGGGACTATATTTTGTTTTATGCTTGGGGTCCGAGCAGATGGTATACTAATGGTACAACTGGGTTCAGTCAGGATTATAATATCTATTCGGATGTGTCGTATTATTTCATCAATATTAATCCTTCCGATACACCTTTGAGATTATCGAGTATTAATTCTTCACCAGCACCTGTTACGAACACGGTTAATTCATATTCCTATTTTGATACACATGAATCCGATTTAGTTTCTTTGTTCAGAGGAGGTCAACGCTGGTACGGAGAGTTGTTTGACACCGAATTAACTAGGGTTTTCGATTTTCCGGTTCCTTACATCGAACCAACAACGCCTGCATTATTTACGGTTTCAATGGCTTCGAATGCTTCCAGCGGAGGAGGAACCAGTCAGAGATATAGTGTGAATGGAACGGTATTATTGAATACCACTTTGCCTGTAGGTGATTACGGTCGAACAGAATTTACGATGCAATGGAACAATCCTACGAGTTCCATTCCCTTTACAATAGATGTTACTAGAAATTCGCCTGATGTTTCTACTTTTCTAGATAAAATTACCTTAAATTGTAGAAGAAATCTAGTACTCGCAAATTCTCAGTTTAATTTCAGGGATTTAAATTCAGTAGGTGTTTCCAATGTGTCTGATTTTACAATCTCAAATGTTCCTACATCTGTTATGGTTTGGGATATAACGGATCGACATTTGCCAAAATCGGTGAATGGTACATTGACAGGAAGTACTTTTCGTTTTCAAATGGAAACTGATACACTGCGTGAATTTGTGGCAAGTGATGGGATGAATTTTTACACACCGACGAAAATTGGTTATGTAGATCCTCAAAACTTACACGCTTTGGCTCAAGCTGATTTTTTAATTGTTACACATCCTGATTTTATTGATCAGGCCAATCGATTGGCCAATTTGCATATCGCTGAAGGGTTATCTGTTCATGTAGTTCGAACAGACCACATCTATAATGAGTTTAGTTCCGGTATGCTGGATCCGACAGCAATCAGAAGTTTTGGTAAAATGTTTTATGACAGAGCGGGTTCAAATCCTTCTTTGATGCCCAAGTATTTATTACTGTTCGGTGACGGGACTTTCGATCCAAAGAACCGAGTTGCGAATAACAATAACTATGTCATGACATACCAAGTTTTGAATTCTGAGGATCATATTTCTGCCATGGTTACAGACGATTATTATGGAATGTATGACGATAATGAAGCGATCAATGCTTCAGATTTATTGGATATTGGTATAGGTAGATTACTCATTTCAGATGTTACGATGGCTAAACAGCAAGTCGATAAAATCGAACATTACATGAAAAATGGTTCCAATTTATTTCCTTCAGGTACGGCTAACTGCTGTACAGGCTCTGGAAGTACAAGCACCTTTGGTGACTGGCGTCTAAAAACAATATTTATTGGTGATGATGAAGAAAGCGGTTATTTTGTATTAAACGATGCAGAACCAGATTCAAAATATGTGAAGTCTCATTATCCACAAATGAATTTAGATAAAGTGTATTTAGATGCATACACGCAGATTTCTACGGCTGGTGGGCAACGATATCCTGAAGTAAATGAAGCGATTACAGATCGTATTGAAAGAGGCGCATTAGTGGTGAATTACATAGGTCATGGTGGTGAAGTTGGTTGGGCAGAAGAAAGAGTGATCACTGTTCCTGAAATACAAGGTTTTAAAAACATTAATCAGTTGAATTTGATGATGACTGCAACATGCGAATTCACTAAATATGATGATCCGAGTCGAGTTTCTGCAGGTGAATGGGAATCTATTAATCCTTACGGAGGATCGATTGCGTTGATGACGACAACACGATCTATTTATTTCAATGTAAACACAACTACAGGACAGCAGTTTTATGATTATGTCTATACGAGAGATGCAAATAACAAGCCGTTAGCCTTTGGTGAAATTATTAAAAAGACTAAAAATGGAGTAGGTTCAGATGACAATAAAAGAAGTTTCACTTTGATTGGTGATCCTGCTTTGAGATTGGCTTTACCACAGATGCGAATCGTTACGGATAGTATCAACCACGATAATCCTTTGATAAAAACCGATACAATTCGGGCACTGAGTAAAATGACTGTTAAAGGGCATATAGAAGATTTTTCGTCAACGATATTGTCCAATTTTAATGGGACTCTTTATCCGACTATATACGATAAACCGAAGTCGGAGACAACACTTGGTCAAGATAGTGATTCGCCGATTATACTTTTTGAGATTCAAAAAAATGCTTTGTACAAGGGGAAAGTGACCGTAACCAATGGTTATTTTGAATTCACTTATATTGTTCCAAAAGACATTAATTATTCCTACGGTCATGGTAAAATAAGTTATTATGCCGATAATAATTTAATTGATGCTTCAGGTATGGATACTAATTTGGTTATCGGAGGTGTAGATCCTGTTGGGATTCAGGATATTGTTGGTCCGACAGTTAAAATGTATTTAAATGATCAAACTTTTGTTGAAGGAGGTATTACCAATGAAACACCAGTGTTAATTGCCAAAATTTTTGATGAAAATGGAATCAATACGGTTGGAAATGGAGTTGGTCACGATATTTTGGCTGTACTTGATGCAAATACAGCAAATCCAATTGTGTTGAATGAATATTATACTTCCGATTTAGATTCTTATCAATCAGGGTCGTTGCAGTATACATTTTCTCAGTTGGCAAAAGGACCACACACACTCACTTTGAAAGTATGGGATGTAAATAATAATTCATCTGAATCAAAAATTGATTTTATAGTTCAAGAAAAGGAAGATTTACAATTGGATCATGTTTTAAATTATCCGAATCCATTCACAACAAAAACAGAGTTTTTCTTTGAACACAATCAGGTATGTACAGAATTAGAGACTCAAATTCAGATTTTTACCGTGTCTGGTAAATTGATTCGTACGATCAATCAAGCCGTAACTACCAATGGATTCAGAAGTGCTGGTATTCCTTGGGATGGATTGGATGATTATGGGGATCAATTGGCGAAAGGAGTTTATGTGTATAGATTGAAAGTAAAATCCTCTGATGGAAAATTAGCAGAAAAGACAGAAAAGTTAGTTATCTTGAAATAAGTGCACAATAAAAAGTATCAAATTACGTATATTTGTCAACTCTACGAGTTTAAAAAATATAAAATGATATAAACCTTGCTTGTGAAAAAGAAAGATAATGTTGAATATTGCGATACAGATTTCAGAATTTTCCAGAGGTACATACAAAACGAATTATTTATATGAGAACATTTTTTGAAAGTATAGTATTGGTGTCAGTTATCATGATTTCAAACTTGTCATTTTCTCAAACTCCAAATTTGACAGGGGTTGCGTCGAATGATTTGACGATGAATGTAATTACAACAGCAATGCCTTTCTTATCAATTACCCCTGATTCGAGAGCAGGTGCAATGGGTGAAGCAGGTACTGCGCTGAGTGCGAGTTCTTCTTCAATTTATTGGAATACTTCAATGCTTAGTTTTGCGGAGAAGAAATCGGAAATCAGTGTTTCTTATGTACCTTGGTTGAGACAATTAACAAATGACATTAATTTATCTTATTTGTCTGGATACTACAAAGTGAATGACAGACATTCCATTGGTGGTGCGTTGCGTTATTTTAGTTTAGGTGAAATTACGTTTACTGATGCTAGTGGTGCTGTAATTAGAAATGACAAACCGAGCGAATATGAACTTGTAGGATCTTATGCATTTAAATTAAGTAATAAATTGAGCGTTGGTTTGAATGGTAAATTCGCGTATTCAAATTTAACAGGAGGATTGGTCGTTGGAGGACAGCAAACGAAAGCTGGTGTTGCCGGTGCAACGGATTTGTCATTCACGTATTATAATCCAGACGCGAGATTGGGTGCTACCGATGGTGTTTTTACATTTGCAACAACCATTAATAATGTTGGAAATAAAATCACCTATTCAACAAATGCAAAAAGGGATTTCATTCCAATGAATATAAAAATGGCTTCTTCCTTCAAGGCAAATTTTGATAAATACAACAGTTTGCTTTATACATTGGAGTTACAAAAATTATTGGTTCCATCCCCACCTATTACTGCAACAGACGGAACGATTTTGTCAGGAAAAAGTAATGATGTCGGGGTTATTGCAGGTATGCTACAATCTTTTCACGATGCTCCTGGAGTAATTAGAACTGGGTCTGACGGGAATTATATGCAAAATTCAGATGGGTCTTACCAAATTGTAAAGGGCTCAAAACTGAAAGAGGAATTATCGGAAATAAATATTGCTACTGGAATGGAATATTGGTATAACAATGTTTTTGCTTTGAGATCGGGCTTCTTTTTTGAAAGCAAAAACAAAGGAAATCGCCGCTATGTAGATTTTGGAACTGGATTTAAATACAATAATTTAGGAATTGATATTTCTTATTTGGTATCGGTAAGTGGAAAAAACAGCCCACTTGCTAACACTTTACGTTTTACACTTCGATTGACTTTGGGAGATCCAAGTGCGAGTAAAAAATCCTCTTTATAAGATAAATGAACATTAGAATAGGTTTTGGTGTGGATGTCCACCGCTTAGCGGATGGACATTTACTTTTTGTAGGAGGTAAAAAAATACCGTCTGATTTCGGAGCAGTCGGTCATTCAGATGCCGATGTACTGATTCATGCAATTTGTGACGCTATTTTGGGGGCAGCAAATTTACGTGATATTGGTTTTCACTTTTCGGATACTGATCCGCAATACAAAGGAATCGATAGTAAAATATTGTTGACGGATGTAATGAAATTAGTGCATGCGAAGTCTTATAAAGTCATTAATATTGATTGTACAGTTATTTTGGAACGACCTAAGTTAAATCCACATATCCCAGAGATGCAGGAAGTTTTAGCTAACATACTTCAAGTTGATAGTGATTGCGTGTCAATTAAGGCAACGACTCACGAAAAAGTAGATTCCTTTGGTGAAGGGAAAGCTATTAAGGCTTATGCTGTTTGTTTATTAGTGAAATAATTCTGTGATATTTCCAAAGACTAGTTTCTTGAATTTTCAACTCTAAGACGTATCTTTGTAACCAAATACTCAAAAAAATGAAAGTAAACCCTACATATAATACCAAAGAAACTTTATTAGCGCTGTACAATAAGCCTTTACTAGAACTTGTTTTTGAAGCAGCAACTATTCATAGACAGTTTCATAATCCTCGAGAAGTTCAAATGTCTTCTTTGTTGAGTATTAAAACGGGCGGTTGTTCTGAAGATTGTGGTTATTGCCCACAAGCAGCTCGCTATAGTACTGATGTGGAAGCGCATAAATTGATGACTGTAGATTCAGTTATTGAACAGGCAAAAAATGCAAAGGCAAATGGTTCTTCTCGTTTATGTATGGGAGCAGCATGGAGAGAGGTGAGAGATAACAAAGATTTTGACAATGTGATAGAAATGGTTCAGGCTGTCAATAATCTTGAAATGGAAGTTTGTTGTACACTTGGAATGATGAATGAAGACCAAGCGAAACGTCTTAAAAATGCTGGACTTTTTGCTTACAATCACAATTTAGATACTTCCAAAGAATTTTATGGCGATGTAATTTCGACTAGAGAATATGAAGAACGATTGGAAACAATTGATAATGCCCGTAAAGCAGGAATAACAGTTTGTTCGGGTGGAATTATCGGAATGGGTGAAGCTGTTGAAGATCGAATTGGATTATTGATGAGTTATATGGAAATGGAAACTCCTCCGAACTCCATTCCAATCAATGCTTTAGTGGCTGTTGAAGGAACTCCTTTGGAAGATCAAAAACCAATTGAGCAATGGGAAATGATCCGTATGGTAGCAGTTACTCGTATTGCATTCCCAGAATCTGTAGTTCGTTTATCAGCGGGTAGAACGAAAATGAACATGGAAGCTCAGGCACTTTGTTTTATGGCAGGTGCCGGATCTATTTTTGCTGGTGATAAATTATTGACTACTCCAAATCCGGATTTCAATGAAGACAAAGAAATGTTTGAAATATTAGGATTGATCCCAAAAGCTGCTTTTGCAGAAGGAGAACAACCGGTTTCTAATCCGGATCCGATTGTAGATGCCCGTAAAAAGAAAGAAGCTGAAAGAGCTGAACAATTACTAGCTGCAAAACAAGCAGGTTTTGAACCTAGAAAAGTGACGACTGTAGAAAATTAATAGTGGATCGTAAATTACAGATCAAATTAGATAAAAGAATAGATGAGGGGACATTACGTTCCCTTTCTTCGTTTGATGGATACATTGATTTTTGTTCCAATGACTATTTAGGCTATACTCGGATTTCATTACCTGCCGAGCAAATAAATCGATTTGGAAGCACTGGTTCAAGATTGATATCGGGAACAAGTGAGGATGCTCTAGTAACAGAGGAATTTTTAGCCAACTTTTTTGATAGTAAAGCTGCCTTAGTATATAATTCCGGTTATGATGCTAATTTAGGTTTCTTTAGCTCTGTTCCTCAAAAAGGAGATGTAGTACTATACGATGAATATATTCATGCCAGTATTCGGGATGGATTGCGTTTGAGTTTTGCCCAATCTTTTTCCTTTAAACATAATGATCTGAACGATCTCAAACAGAAAATTTCAAATTCAACCGGGACAAAATATGTGGTTATTGAATCCATTTATTCGATGGATGGAGATATAGCTCCATTGAAGGAAATTGCAGAGATTTGTTCTGAAAATAACGTCTATTTGATTGTCGATGAAGCACACGCTTGTGGAGTATTCGGAGAAAGTGGTAAAGGACTTGTCTCATATTTGGGGTTAGAAAACGAAGTATTGGCAAGAATTGTCACATTTGGAAAAGCATATGGAGCCCATGGAGCCTCAGTTTTATGTGACAAAGATTTGAAAGATTATTTGGTCAATTTTTCAAGATCATTTATTTATACAACAGCATTACCTCCTGAAGCTTATCAAAGGATCAAAGCAATGGTAGGGCATGTTGGATTACAGGATCGACAAAAAAGATTGCATGAAGTAATCAGATATTTCAGAAATAAAATTCAAGATTTCGAGATCAACTCAGATCCACAATCGCCTATTCAATTGATTAGGATTGGAGATATTAATACAACAAAAAGAGTTGCAGAACAATTTCAACAATCAAAAATCGCGATCAAACCAATCTTTTCACCTACAGTTCCCGTGGGACGAGAAGGATTACGGATCTGTCTGCATTCGTTCAATACCTTTGAAGAAATCGATTTACTGATAGAGATGTTGCATTGCAACCTCTCTATCCCATAAATCAAAAATCATTCCTTCCACAAAACAGCTGCTGATGCCTGAGCAGTAGGCATTATCACCAAATCATTGATTGTGACATGTTGTGGACGACTGGCTACAAAATAGATAGTTTCAGCGATATCTTGTGCTACAAGAGGTTCGAATCCATCGTACACTGAATCAGCTGTAGTTTGATCACCTTTGAAGCGAACGAGTGAAAATTCGGTATTGGCAGCACCAGGAGCAATGTTGGTAACTTTTATTCGATATTGAACAAGATCGATCCTCATGGCTTTTGAAAGTGCATCTACAGCATGTTTGGTGGCACAATATACATTTCCACCTGGATACACCTCCTTTCCAGCAATACTACCGAGATTGAAAATATGACCCTTTTTATTATTCTTTAAATAAGGTACAATGGCTTTGGTGACATAAAGTAAACCTTTGATATTGGTATCGATCATGCGTTCCCAATCATCAATAACTCCTGTGTCAATGGGGCCTCTCCCTACTGCTAATCCAGCATTGTTGATTAGAATTTCAATTGATGATTTTACATTTTCAGAAAGTGAATCAATAGCTCGATTAACCTCGTTTAATTCTCTTACATCAAAACACAAAGTTTCAACTTTAATAGTGTATTTAGAGATAAGTTCTTTCGAAACTTTTTCCAATCGATCAGTTCTTCTTCCAGTCAGAATTATGTTCCAACCGTTTTGAGCAAAAATATGAGCGCAAGCTTCTCCGAATCCGGAAGTTCCACCAGTGATAAAGACAAATTTATTCATGAGTTATTCTTTTAGATATTTTTTTCGAATCAATAGTAATTAATGCAATAATTAATAGGGCAAGTTGAGATGGGAATCGGAAACGGACTATTGCTCCAATAATTGGAGTCGTCCATCCGATCAAAAGCATCAGGCCTATAGCAAAAAGTAAAAACGAAGTGATAAGTCCTTTGGATTTTGAATCAAGTTTTCGGTGAAAAATAATGCTGATTAACAGAATGAAAAATAAAATCCAAACCTCAAGCATTGCAGGATATATCAAAAAACTCCCTTTATCGATAGGAAGTGGTCGAAAAAAAACATTACCTAGGGCTTCCGGAATGTTCTCGATCAATTGAGTGAATGAGTTGTCAATGCTGGTAGTTTTTATGTAACTATTGGTGCCAGGCATGACAATATGAATTTTCCATTTTTGTCCTATTTCAGTTAAATGAACCAATTTTGGAACTTCTTTCAAATCTCCTGAGAGAAAAAAAGCATCCGAAGGATGAATCAGTTTAACAGTATCATTCTCAATTTTTAAGTTTTTGTATTGATGAGGTTTGAAATAATAGAAATTGTTATTTACATAGACATGTAATCCTCCTTCACCTACATTTTCCATGTCAAATTGTTTTCTGGAAAGGTATTCCGTAATTAATTTTCTTTTGGATGAGAAAAGGACTACACAAACAAGTAAAGTGATGAAAGATGAAAGCAGACAAAGGATCATTATCTGTTTAAAGACGTATTTGTAAATAACATAAAATAATACAGCAGGAATGAGGCAAATGAAAATATACGGTTTGAATAATGTCAAAATTAGAATTCCAAAAACTCCAATGATGAATCGCTTTTTCAGAGGATCATTGACTAATAAAAATCGTAAAATGAGTCCCAAGCCAAGTACCATGAAGGGTTCTTTCAAGATTCCTGAAGACCAAAATAAAAGACTAGGAAAAAGGAGCAATACCGAAAATAGTATTAAAGGTTTTAACTTGGAGTAATTAGCCACGGCAATGGATAAATGTCTCAATCCGATCAATGAGAAAGCACTCATAAAGAGCATGTGAACCACAGGAGATCCGAAGGATATGAAATGTAAGAGTGAATGTATGCGAATAGTATTTCTAGAATCATTGATTAACGTGAAATTTCCGGCATTCCAGATAAATGATTTATTCATGTGAATCAATGATAGTTGTGCGGTATCTCCAATTCCAGTTAACAATGAGAAAAAGTCTGAAGGTGATTTGTAAAAGACATTATTTAATTCTTTGCTTTCATATAAAAAACGCATGGCATCAGATGGTTCTGGTGCATTGTTCATGCTATAATAATAGATATATAAAAAAAAGAGTCCTACACTGCTTTTTAGAATAAAAGCAGTAGGCATTGTCCATTTTGGTGTATTTGGAATTTCGAAAATGCGCCAGTAACGAAACAGCATTACGAAAAAAACAAAGTATATGAACTCAATAAAATGCACAGAAGAAAATCTTAGAAGTCAAATATAAAAAATGCTTTCTTACGTTGGATAAATTATTCACTTTGATTCTTTTTTAACAAACTATCCGGACGAAGTAAAATCAAACCAACAAGAAGTAAAGCTAATTGTCCTGGAAATCGATATCGAAATATTGCACCAATTACTGGTGTTGTCCATCCAATAATCAGAAAGAGTACAAAAGCAAAAATGAGCAGGCTTATAATAATCCCAAGCGTTTTTTTATCAAGTTTACGTTTCTTAAAGAATGCCCATAACAGAAAAGAGGAGAGTCCCCATACTTCGATCATGGCTGGAATCTTTAACCCACTGCCGGGATCACTTGGAAAAGGTCTAGCATAGCTATTTGATATAGCTTCAGGAATATTTTTTACTAGTTGACTAGAAGAATTATTGATAGGTGTTAGTTCTATATAACTTTGGGCACCTTTTACAAAGTAACTGATCCTAAGTGATTCACCATTTGGTTCCATATATATCCGTTTACCAGGTTCTCTGTTTTGGGAACTGATAAAATAGCACCATGATGGGTGAATCAAAGTAGCAAGTGTATCATTGCGATAGATGATCAGGTTCTTATAGTCTTGGGGTTCAAAAAAATAGTTACACTTAGGGCCATGTAAAAACAAGCCACCTTTTCCAATATATCTGAAGTCTGATTGTTTTATGGATAAAAATTGAACTCCTTTTCGTACTTGCTTATTGAATATAAGCGGTAAGATCAAACCGATGACTGTACAAATAATGAACGTGAGAACTAGTCTTTGTTTTGTAAGATGCTGGTAAACGAAAAAGAAGAAAGCCGCAGGTAATAATGCTGTAAGCACATAAGGTTTGATACTGATGAGAATTAGAAGGCCAATTAAAAATAATAGAATCTTTTTTTGAAGTTTATCCTTGTGTAAAAGGGAGCGAATGAATAGTCCCAATCCAAGAATTAGTAAGGGCTCTTTTAGTATTCCGGAAGTCCAGAAAATAGCACTTGGAAGGAGCAATAAAATAAAAAAGAAAAGTGTAGGGTTGAGTCGGGTATATGGTACAAATGTCAGGTGTAATTGTTTCAATCCAATTAATGCCAAAAAACACATGAAAAGGCAATGAACAAATGGAGAACCGAAGGATATAAAGTGAATAATACTGTGCAGTCGAATGATGTTTCTAGAGTCATTAACTATGGTGATACTACCGGAATCCCATAAAAAAGTTGATTTTAGATATTTGGAGACTAAGAGTGAGTTATC
>CAIUKX010000324.1 GCA_903899795.1 uncultured Flavobacteriales bacterium | reverse complement strand
CAATATCAGTGTGTAAATCGTATGCAAAATCAAGGATTGTTGAACCGTTAGGAAGTACGCGCAAATCTCCTTTTGGAGTAAAAACGTAGATTTCTTCACGGAAAAGATTCAGTTTAAAATCATTGACGAAATCCATTGCATTTACATCTGCATTTTCCATCAATTCTCTTATTTCATTGATCCATCGATCGAATTTACTTTCTTCTCCGTTGCTATTGGCTTCTTTGTATTTGTAGTGTGCAGCGAGACCTTTTTCAGCAATTTCATCCATTCTTTTGGAACGGATTTGAACTTCGACCCATTTTCCGGTTGGCGACATTACAGTCGTGTGTAGTGATTCGTATCCGTTCGCACGCGGAGTTGAAATCCAGTCACGAAGTCTGTCGGGATTAGGTTGGTAAAAATCGGTTACGATACTATAAATTCGCCATGCATCCGGTTTTTCCAATTCTACAGGAGTATCGACGATGATCCGAATCGCAAAGATGTCATAGACTTCCTCGAAAGGAATTCCCTGTGCAATCATTTTTCGATAGATAGAAGAAATGGATTTGGTACGCGCTTTAATCTCAAAGACATACCCTTCGAATTGAAGAGCTTCACGAATCGGATTTACAAACCGGCGAATGAATCTGTTTCTGACATCTTGAGTAGATTTAAGATTAGCTTCAATAGCCTTGTAAACATCCGTATCGGTGTACAACATGGATAAATCTTCCAATTCTCCCTTGATCGAATAAAGTCCGAGTCGGTGTGCTAATGGAGCGTATAAGAATTTGGTTTCGGATGCAATCTTCAATTGCTTGTCGGCAACCATGCTTCCGAGTGTACGCATATTGTGCAAGCGATCAGCCAATTTGATCAAGACCACTCGAATGTCATCGGAGATCGTCAGAATCATTTTACGGAAATTTTCCGCTTGAATGGAAGCATTTTCATCAAATACTTCCGGTATTTTGGTTAAACCATCGATGATTAACCGAACTTTTGGTCCGAATAAATCCTCAATATCCTGTAAAGTAATGTGTGTGTCCTCAACGGTGTCGTGAAGCAAAGCGCAGACTACAGATGTTGCTCCGAGTCCGATTTCTTCACTACAAATTCGAGCAACTGCTATAGGGTGATAGATGTACGGCTCTCCCGATTTTCTTCGCATATCTTTATGAGCATCAACAGCAAGGTCGAATGCTTTACGAATCATGCGGGTGTCTTCCTTCGAACGATTTTTAGTCGCACGCATCAAACCTTTGAACGCATTCAAAATTTCAATCCGTTCTTTTGCTAGATCGATGTTTGGAAATTTGTTTAGTACATCATCACTCATGGTGTCTCAATTTATTTTGCTGGAAGAACTTTTGTAACAACCTCACCGAATCCCACTCGAACTCCATCGTTGGAGCAATATCCTCTTAGAATAACGGTGTCTTTGTCTTGAATAAATTTTCGTTCGGAACCATCTTTCAATGTTAGTGGTTTTGTTCCTCTCCATGAAAGTTCCATCATTGAACCATAGGAGTCGGGAGTTGGTCCTGAAATAGTTCCTGAACCCATCAAATCACCGCATCGAACGTTACAGCCATTTACTGTATGATGCGCCAGTTGTTGAACCAGGTTCCAGTACATGTATTTGATGTTGGATTGACAAACCAATGTTTCTTCCTGATTTTCAGGTTGAATGGAAACTTCCAGATTAATATCATATGATTTTTTTCCTTCGAATTCTAGGTAACTCAAAACTTTAGGATCCTGAACCGGACCTTCCACCTTGAATGGTTCGAGAGCATCTAATGTCACTATCCATGCTGACATAGAAGAAGCAAAGTTTTTCGATAAGAAAGGTCCGAGCGGAACATACTCCCAAGTTTGAATATCTCTCGCTGACCAGTCATTGAACAAGCACATACCGAAAATATAATCTTCAGCTTCTGTTGTCGTGATTGAATCTCCCAATGCTTTTCCTTCATACGTAATGAAAGCCATCTCCAATTCAAAATCCAGTAAACGGCATGGTTCATACAATGGATCAGCTTCCGGATTTGGTCTGATTTGACCCTTCGGGCGGTGAATATCCTGACCGGAAATAATAATAGAACTAGCACGACCATGGTATCCGACAGGAATCCATAACCAGTTTGGCATCAATGCATTTTTTGGATCACGAATCATCGTTCCGATATTGGTCGCATGTTCACGGCTTGAATAGAAATCAGTATAATCTCCAATTTGAACCGGCATGCTCATCGTAATCTCTTTTACAGAGGAGATGCATTGTTGTATGTGATTCGAATTCGCTTGTAACTCATTGTTTTTTACATCCAATAAATGCGAAATTCGATTTCTTAAATCACGTGTTGCCTGTTTCCCTTTTTTCATCATTGAATTTAGGAATTCATTGTCGAAATCAGAGAGCACAAACGGAAGTCCATGCAAATAGCCTAATTCGTATAATTCTTTCAAATCCAAAACAGAATCCCCAATTCTTAAACCTACACGAAGTGTCGAAGAAGCTGTTTTAAAAATTCCGAAAGGAAGATTTTGAATGGGGAAATCAGATCCTTGGGGAACATTTACCCAACTCTTTAAAGCTAGATTGTTAGCATCAATTTTCATTTTTTGTAATATTTTTTGTTTAAAAAAATTGTTAGTAGTGATAAATTTTCAAACAAGCGTATAGTTTTTTGTAGTATTGAATTTTGACCGATTCAACATCCAACATCAAAAGTTAAACATTAAAACGGAAGTGAAGGATATCACCGTCTTCAACAATGTATTCTTTTCCTTCAACTTTGAATTTTCCTGCTTCTTTTACTGCGTTTTCAGATCCTAAGGTCGTGAAATCAGCATATTTCATTACTTCAGCACGGATGAATCCTTTTTCAAAATCAGTATGAATTACACTGGCAGCTTGAGGAGCAGTCATTCCTTTGTGAATGGTCCATGCTCTGACTTCTTTTACACCAACTGTGAAATAGGTTTCCAATTTCAATAAATGATACGCAGAACGAATCAAGCGATTTACACCTGGTTCGTCTAAACCAAGTTCATCCAAAAACATTTGACGCTCTTCGTAAGTTTCCAGTTCGGTGATATCTGCCTCAATTTTAGCTCCGATCACTAGCACTTCAGCATTTTCATTTTTAACTGCTTCACGAACTTGATCTACATATTTATTTCCTGACTTTACAGAAGCTTCGTCAACGTTACAAAGGTAAAGAACAGGTTTTGTTGTAATCAATTGGAATCTGGAAATGATTTCTTTTTCCTTTTCATCGAGATCAAGCGTTCGGATCGATAATCCTTGTTCCAATGCCACTTTAATTCTTTGGCAAAGATCATTTTCTTTTAAGACTTCTTTGTCACCAGCTTTTAATACACGAGCCAATGAAGCAATTTTCTTTTCAACTGTTTCAAGGTCCTTTAGTTGTAATTCGATATCAATAATTTCTTTATCACTTACAGGATTTACATTCCCGTCCACGTGAATGATATTATCATCGTCAAAACAACGCAATACGTGAATGATAGCATCTGTTTCTCTGATATTGGCTAAAAATTGATTACCAAGTCCTTCACCTTTTGATGCACCTTTTACCAAACCTGCAATATCAACAATTTCCATTGTTGTTGGGACAACTCTTTCTGGATTTGCCAGACTTTCTAGCTTCTCTAATCGTGGATCAGGGACAGATATTGTTCCGACGTTTGGTTCGATTGTACAAAAAGGAAAGTTTGCCGACTGAGCTTTTGCATTCGATAAACAATTAAAAAGAGTTGATTTTCCTACATTCGGAAGTCCAACGATACCACATTTTAAAGCCATTATTTCAAATTTTACACAAAGATAACCTTTTAGACAAAAGACTGCAAGTATGTAGTGCACATGCTGTGCTTAATGTTGGGTTTTGGATGAATGTCTTAAATTAGAAATTATTCTTCTCTTTAGTTTTAAAGCCTATTTCTGTTCTTGGTTTTTTCTTTTGATCAATGAACTGGAGCAAATAATTATAGATCATATCGACTCTTTCTTCATGGTTAGTCATAGTCTTACGCATTTCTTCAAGCTGTTGTAAAATATCTTTATGGTTCAGTAACATTTCTCTCATTTTCACAAAAACTTCAATAATGTTTATACTTACTTGTATTGCTCTACCGCTTTTTAATACATTGGATAGTTGTAATACTCCATGTTCAGTAAATACATACGGTAAAGTCCCGCCTAGATGTTGTTTCGAAGGTATCGCATTTTGCGATACCATTAATTCTGCTTCCTGTACAGTGAGTTGAAACATGAATTTTTCAGGAAAACGTTCTATGTTTCTTTTAACTTGTTCCCGTAACCGAACAGCTTTTACGTTATAGAGTTCTGCTAAATCTCTATCAAGCATCACCTTTAGGTTTCTTATGTGGTATATCTTACCTATAATTACTTCGTCAGGAATTATGAATAATTCGCTCATCATTTTTTTACAAGTAAATATAAAAAAAATAGTTCAAAACTTTACTTGATTTTCATTTTGATCTTCTCAACCTTCCGATGCAGTTTTACGCTTTTACTTTTCAGGAGTTTGTTTTCTGCAATTCTGACTTTGTAGTGACGATTGATAAAAGATCCTCTCGTTGTGAAAATTTGAAATTCAATGAATTGTTCTTTCAAATAAGCGTGATGCTCTGCCTGAATCGGTTCGATGTGAGCTTTTGACGTTTTGTAAATATGTTTGAATTTCTTTTTATAGGTTCTGATCTCTTCCATGTATGTTTTCATGTGATTTTTGTAGAGTTCAACACATTCGGTGTATTGTGGAGTAAAATCTGATTTTGATTTATTTGCCTTTTTAAATTTGGCATATTCCGAAATCAGTTCCTGAGTGCTTGAATAGAAGTTGGAAAAATCTTCTTTAAGCGAATTGAATTCTTTGTTGAAATGCGCCACAATTGGACCGTTTTCACCATCAATCAATAGGGAATCATCCTTGAATTTGTGCGAAAGTAAACTGTCTTTTACTTCTCTCAATCGTTTATCAAGATCATCTGCAAATTGAAGTCGCTGGTCACAAATTTTTTGGGTTGTTTTGGCATTTTGTTCAGAACGTTTTAAATGTTCTTCCATGTTTGTATTGTAACGATTGTACAATTTGCCTAGTTCTTTTAGCTTATTGTTTAATGTGGAATCAGCTTTGCGTTGGTCATTTTTGAGAGATTTGATTGTTCCTGCAATTTCAGCCGAATCGGCTGTATTGACTTTTTTACCATAATTTGTTGATTCGAATGCATCGTTTTTCTTGATTTTATGGATTTGAATTTTGTTGCGCTGAATCATTGTTTTTAAAAGAATTCCACCCGAAAGGCCAATTTTGATTCCTGAATTAAAGATTTTAACGACTTTTTCGGTGGAAGAGATCAATCGCTTGTTTTCTTCAGAACAAATTCCTTTTTTCTTAAGATTATTTTGGACGAGTTCATTTTTTTGGCGAAGCAGCATCACTGCATTACTGTCGGTATGTAAAGTTGCTTTATCTGTTAAAGTGAGAATGGAGTCACAACGCTGAATTAACATCGATTTTTCTGTCATTTCCGGATTGACTCTTTCGTAGACATTTGAAGCCATTAGAAAATAACTGTTCGCAATCCGTGCATTGTTTTTTGGATTGTATTGAAAAGCACTAAATCCTTCAGAAATACTCCTGTCAGTTTCCGAAAGGCTGAGATAGTTGCTTCTTTCGCCGTCCAAATGATCGGCAAGAATGTAGTTGGTTGAATTATCGTATCGTTTAAGGTAATAAGAACTGTCGTTTTCCGCTTGTTCAACTGAAACAGGTGCATTGATTAACTGCCAAATAGGATTAGCAGGGAAATGATCTGTAATGAAATAATTTCCGTTTTTATTATAGTAATCCAACCGAGGTTTTGATACAAAATGAGGTTTATAAACCAGTCGGTCGCTCGTTCCGAATGTAAAGGCATAGATGAAATAGCCAGTGAAAGTTCGTTTGTAATATTCGATATAGCCGGCATCCCAGCATGCATCAACTAGTTTCCAGTTGTTGTTGACATAAACGGCATTCCAGGCATGCTCATCGAGGTAAAATTTATCTTTCAAATCCGTGAATTCATTTTTGGTGTAACCATTCACTATAATGGATTGAACTTGTGCGTATTTACACATTTCCTGGAAAAGGCTGCTATATCCCGTACAAACAGCTTTTCTGCGAATTAAGATTTTTCGAAGTGGAGTTGGAGTGCTGTTGTAGTCGATCCATTGTTTTACATCATAATGAATGTTGTGTGTAATCCAACTGTGAATGGCAGCAATTTTATCTTCATCGGAAGTCAGGTCTTTAGTGAGGTGATGAGTTAATTTATCTACTTTCAGAGAGGCAAAATAAGGAACGAATTTATGAGCCTTATTCTTTTGAGAAAAAGTATAGTCATGAATGAAAAAGCAGAAAAAAATAACAATCAATATCCGCATATCATAGAGGCTTGAGTTTTTTACTTTCGTATGTAATTACAATGTAAACAAAATCTGTTAAAGCTGTATACATGAAATCGTTAATAATGTTTCGTTTGATGCGAAAAAAAACAGATGAGTCCTCTACCCAATTCGGCATGCTTCATTTACTTTTTTTAGTTGACAAAAAAATGTAATTTTAGCCCGAATACTATTTGATTTTCCAAGCTATGAAATTTACACTTCTTACTGTTTTCCTGACTTCCTTTTTGTCTTTTTCGCAAAATTCCGATTCGCTTTTTATTCGTTCCATTTATGATGAGGCGCTGAGTCGAGGTAAATCGTATCAGGATTTACATGATCTATGCAAGGATGTTGGTGCCCGACTTTCAGGATCTTCGGAAGCAGCAATGGCGGTTCAGTGGAGTAAACTTAGAATGGATAATTATGGCTTCGATAAAGTGTATTTGGAAGAAATAAAAGTCCCTCACTGGGAGCGGGGTACAAAAGAATCGGGTTGGATCAAAACAAAAAACGGAGAAATAATCAAGGTTAATATTTTAGCACTTGGAGGGTCTGTAGGTACAGAAGGAATTATGGAGGCGGAAGTTATCGAATTCAAGCATCTTGATGAACTGAAGAAAGCTGAACCGTCTAAAGTTGCAGGTAAATTGGTGTTTTTGAATCAACCGATGGATGAACAGCAAATCAATACGTTCAAAGCATACGGTGGCTGTTATGCGATTCGGGGGGATGGTGCTGTGGAAGCATCAAAATTGGGAGCTGTAGGAGTAATCATTCGTTCTCTGGCAATGCCGGTTGATGTTCATCCGCATACCGGATCGATGCATTATGATGATAAAATAAAGAAAATTCCGGCGGCGGCTATTTCTACAGTTGATGCCAATAAATTATCCGAAATTTTATGTAAAAACAAAGCGATTTTTGTAATGGAGCTGGACTGTAAATCGTATCCGGATGTCACTTCTTACAATGTTATCGCTGAAATCACCGGAAGGGAAAAGCCAAATGAAATCATTACGTTTGGAGGACATTTGGATTCATGGGATACAGGAGAAGGGGCGCACGATGATGGTGCAGGAGTCATTCATTGTTTGGAAGCTTTGAGAATTCTGAGAGTTTTGAAGTATAAACCCGAACATACGTTGAGAGTTGTCTTTTTCATGAACGAGGAAAATGGAAATATGGGAGGGAAGACTTATGCAGAATGGTCGAAGTCAAAAGGTGAGATTCAGATTGCTGCTCTTGAAAGTGATAGAGGTGGTTTTGCTCCCAGAGGATTTGAATGCGATGGTTCGGAAGCCCACTTGAAAATACTTAAATCATTCCAGTCGTATTTTGTTCCCTATGAACTGGCGACTTTTCAAAAAGGATATGGTGGAGTCGACATAGCACCATTGAAACAATCTTTCACAGGGATTCCGTTGTTTGGATTTGTTCCGGATTCCCAGCGTTACTTTGATTTTCATCATGCATCTAGTGATGTTTTTGAAAGTGTCAACAAGCGAGAACTTGAATTAGGTTGCGCAGCTGTTGGGACTTTCGTGTATCTGCTGGATAAAAATTTGTGATTTTCGAATCTGTAGGGATAACGCATGCGTTATCCCTACAGATTGTTCATTAATCGGTTCATAAAAACTTAACATTATACAAATATATTAGGCTATTTTTTGTACTTTTGTGAGCGAAATAACATGATTCACAAGGGAAGTAGCTTATTTCCCGAAATAAAAACAATTCTAAAATATGGCTCAAGACATATTCGATAAAATCAGAAAAAACAGAGGACCAATCGGTCAGTATTCAAAAGGAGTTCATGGATATTTTACATTTCCAAAACTGGAAGGTGAAATAGGGAATAAAATGATCTTTAGAGGAAAAGAGTGTTTGGTTTGGTCTTTAAACAACTACCTTGGTTTAGCAAATCATCCTGAAGTAAGAGAAGCTGATAAAAATGCTGCTGCTGAATACGGACTTGCTTATCCTATGGGTGCAAGAATGATGACCGGTCAGACTAGTGAGCATGAAAAACTAGAGAATGAACTTGCTGAGTTCATGGGAAAAGAAGATGCAATCTTGTTGAATTTTGGTTACCAAGGAATGGTTTCAGCGATCGACTGCCTTGTTGATAGAAATGATGTTATTGTTTACGATAGCGAAGCACATGCTTGTATTTTGGATGGAATGCGTTTACATACAGGAAAACGTTTTGTATTCAAACATAACGATATGGAGAGTTTTGACAAACAAATGGGACATGCTTCTCGTTTGGTTGAACAAACTGGTGGAGGAATCTTGGTGATTACGGAAGGAGTTTTCGGAATGGCAGGAGATCAAGGGAAATTAAAAGAGATTGTTGAATTCCGTCGTTCAGGAAAATACAATTTCCGTTTGTTCGTAGATGATGCTCACGGTTTTGGTACACTTGGTAAAACAGGTCAAGGTTGTGGTGAAGAGCAAGGTGTTCAGGATGAAATCGATGTTCTTTTTGGTACGTTCGCGAAATCAATGGCTTCTATCGGAGGTTTTGTTTGTGCAGAAGAAAGTATCGTTGAGTATTTCAGATATAACATGCGTTCTCAAATGTTCGCGAAAGCGTTGCCGATCACAATTACAATCGGAGCTCGTAAGCGTTTGGAATTGTTAAGAACACGTCCGGAATTGAAAGAAAACTTGTGGAAAATAGCGAATGCGCTTCAATCGGGTATGGTAGGAGCAGGATTTAGTATTGGTGATTCAAATTCTCCGGTAACTCCTGTATTTATGAAAGGTTCATTGGCAGAAGCAACAAATCTTACGTTTGATTTACGTGAAAATTACAATATCTTCTGTTCAATTGTGATTTATCCGGTTGTACCAAAAGATGTGATCATGTTACGTTTGATTCCTACAGCTGTTCATACTATGGAGGATGTTAACTATACGATTGAAACTTTCAAAAAATTGAAAGAAAAATTGGATGCTGGCGAATACAAAGCGGACGAGTTAGCCACTGTTGAGGTCGACAATAAAAAAGAAACAAAATAGATTACTCGGGGCGATGATAATCGCCCCTTTTTTTGCTCTATACATGCAGAACCATATTCATCACCTCCTTCAATGTCTCGAACTCGAAGTCAAGGAAGAAGAGAGTAGATTTAAATTAGATCAGCAACACAGCCTCAAAACCTTGAAGCATGAAGGACTGGCACTTCATCCGATTCGAATTTCGAGAAAAGCATTTGGTTATGCAGATTATCCTGAAATAGCTTTTAAATTACCCTTTCCCGCAGATACTTCAAACTTTAGAGACGGATGCTCGATTGAGTGTTTTTGTGAAGGGGAAGAAGCGGTAAAAGGGATTTTGATGAATCTGGATGGCGGACGAGGTGAATTTAGATTGTTTGCACCCGATTTCCCGGATTGGATTGAAGACGATGGAGTAGGAATTAAACTTTCTCCGGATCATCGAACCAATGAAACGATGAAAAATGCACTTCTGGACATTGAAAAAACACCTGGAAGTAGTTTCCTGTTTCAAAAAATTCACGGTGAAACAAAATGGGAAAATGAAGTTCCAGTTTCAATATCGG
This sequence comes from uncultured Flavobacteriales bacterium, assembly GCA_903899795.1. Classification (GTDB taxonomy): domain Bacteria; phylum Bacteroidota; class Bacteroidia; order Flavobacteriales_D; family Crocinitomicaceae; genus CAIUKX01. Next base: position 4,442 of record CAIUKX010000324.1, on the reverse strand, counting down.
GTATTGATTTTCAATACAAACAATTGAACGAAAGTCAGCAAAATGCTGTTGGAGCTATTATTTCGAATGAAAATTTAGTAATCGTACATGGACCGCCGGGTACAGGTAAAACGACTACTTTACTTGAAGCAATTCTGCAGTTAATTAAAAAAGGAGAGAAAATTCTGGTTTCGGCACCTACAAATACAGCTGTAGATACAATCGCCAAAGGTTTGGTTCGTTTGAATGCTCCAATTTTACGAGTAGGTAGCACTACAAAAGTAGATGATGATGTTTTTCCCTATACCACAGAAGGAAAAATGGTGGACAGCAAGCAACAGCGAGAAATAAAAAAACTCAAAATTCGTGCTGAAGAACTCCGAAAAATGGCAAATCAATACAAGCGTAAATTTGGGAAAGAGGAACGTGAACAGCGAAATTTGTTGTTGAAAGAAGTCAAAAACATTCGAAAAGAAATTCGGGATCTTCGAAATTATTTTGAAGAAACACTTTTTGATCAGGCAAATGTAATTTTAGGAACACCAATAGGACTTAGTGATTTTGTATCGAAAAATCATCACTTTGATACGTTAATTATTGATGAAGCAGGACAGTGTATTGAACCTTTGGCATGGGTTTTATTTCCTATGACAAATAAATGGGTTCTGGCGGGTGATCATTTGCAGCTTCCTCCATTGGTAATGTCTGAAGAAGCGATGCGAAAAGGATTTAACAAGTCCATATTAGAAGTGTGTTTTCAAAATTCCACAAATGTCTATTTTTTGAATATACAGTACAGGATGAGAAACGCAATTGCAGGTTTTTCAAGTCAGTATTTTTATGACAATAAATTGTTATCCGACGAGAAATTGGTTGATACCGGAATTCATGTTACATTCTTTGATACGGCTGGCGCAGGTTTTGAAGAGGAAAAAGGTCAAGATACGATTAGCTTGGTGAATCATGGTGAATTGGAAACGGTTCAGAAAATAATTGATTCCGAACAATTAGATGTAAAAGATATCGCATTGATTTCACCCTATTCAGGACAAGTAGGATTGGCAAAATCAACTTTTTCAAATGAGCTAAAAGTGAGTACAATAGATAGCTTTCAGGGACAAGAAAAAGAAATAATAATTCTATCTTTGGTCAGATCAAACGATGAATCAAAAATTGGCTTTTTATCAGATTACAGAAGAATGAATGTAGCATTAACCAGAGCTAAAGAGCGTTTATATGTCATTGGTGACAGTTCGACCATCGGTAATGATCCGTTTTATGCGAGTTTTTTAGAGTACGTTGAAAAGATGTCAGGTTATAGAAGTGTTTGGGAATTACAATAATTGAAGGATATGTTGAAGTTTGGGTTGAAAGTTTGTTTGCTAAGTTTATTGTTCATATCACCTTCTTGTGGTACAAGTCCTGAGTTAGTGGATGGAAGGCCTTTGTCTTGGTCTCAAAAAGTGCAATGCGCGGACTTCTACAATTTATATGAGGTAGATAAAAATTTATTTCGTTCTGAGCAGCCGACCAATTCAGGTATGATCGGACTTGAGAAAATGGGGATAAAGACCGTTTTGAATTTGAGAAATATTTTGGATGATAAACAAGAAGCAAAAGGGACAGATTTGAAGCTTGTTCATCATCGGATCAATACCTGGACAATTTCCTACGATGAGGTAGTCAAAGCTTTGAAATATATCAAAGAATCTCCTAAACCAGTTCTAGTGCATTGCAAACATGGCTCTGATCGAACGGGCTGTATAGTGGCATCTTATCGAATGGCTTTTATGAATTGGACGAAAGAGGAAGCTATCCGTGAATTTAAAATGGGAGGATATGGTTATCATGACAATGCATTTCCGAATATTTTGAAATTGTTGAGTAAAATTGACATCGAAAAATTAAAAGAAGAACTGAAGTAGTTCGATCTATTTTAATTTGGAGAATGTAGGACACCTCCGGTAACATCTTTACTTGCTCCAGTTACCGATGCTAATGTATTTGGTTGTTTTGCTAGGTACAAAGCTCCGAGAAGAGCAAAAATCAACGCCTCTTTAAAGTCTACAATCTGTTGGGATGGAATGATGATCTTCCCTTTGAAATAATGCTGAATCCGATCGATTAAAAAAGTGTTTTTGGCACCGCCTCCAGTGATGAATACGGAAGTTAATTCATTTGAATTTAAGGTGTTTGCAATTTGAATTGCTTCATGCTCAATTACTGTTCTCAAGTTATTTTCGATGTCTTTATCGAATTTAATTAAGGGGTAAAAATTCAATTCCAGCCATTCTGTTCCAAGTGATTTAGGAAAAGGTTCTTTGTAATAATCCAGACTATTGAGAAGGTCCAATAGAAAAAAATTGATTTCGCCTTTTGAGGCCATTTCTCCATTTTTATCATAAGTAACACCTTTGTTGGCGGCTAATTTGTTGAGAGGTAAATTACCCGGACAAATATCAAAGGCAAACATTTTACTTCCCTTTTTGAAGCTGATATTTGCAATTCCACCAATGTTTAAAAATGAATTAGCTTCCGTTTGGAACAAATGAAGATCACCTATTGGAACCAATGGAGCACCTTGTCCACCGGCAATAACATCCTTGCTTCTAAAGTCATTGATTACAGGGATTCCTGTTGTGTATGCCAAGGTAGATCCACAACCGATTTGTGATGTAAAACCATTTTGAGGCTGATGGAATGTGGTGTGTCCATGAGAAGCTATAGCATGAATCTTTGAAGCGTCAATTTTATATTTTTGGATGAATGAATTGACCATTTCCCCAAATGTTTTTCCGAGTTGTTTGTCAAAACTTAGAAAAGCTGGAACGTTCATTTGAGTTGTGGTGGAGAGTTCAGAAATAATAGAAGGTGAATATGGAAAAGTTTCAGAATGGATCAATTCATAATTCCATTTTTTTTCATTGTAATCAAATCTGACATGAACGATATCAAGCCCATCCATCGAAGTGCCTGACATTAATCCAATTATTTCATATGTTTCCATTTTATAAAAATAAGAAATTAGATGGATTTATCAAATCTAACTTTTGAACAATTTGAAACCCTCTTTTCTAGTGAATATTTTGGTTAAATTGGTTAAAAAATCCTCAGTAATTCTCGAGAACAACTTTCGAATTAATCAATATTTTGAGTCTTTTACGATAAATTGAGTTAAATTTGCACCTCGAAAAATATAAGTCTAAAACATAAATTATTACTCGATATGAATTTTGAATTAACTGAGGAACAAATTGCAGTTAGAGATGCGGCACGTGATTTTGTCCAAAATGTATTAAAGCCAGGTGTAATCGCTAGAGATAATGAACAACGCTTTCCGGCTGAAGAAATCAAGCAATTAGGTGAGTTAGGTTTTATGGGTATGATGGTTAGTCCCGAATACGGTGGAAGTGGAATGGATACTGTTTCCTACGTTCTTGCGATGGAAGAAATCTCTAAAGTAGATGCTTCAACATCTGTTTGTATGTCAGTAAACAATTCATTGGTTTGTTGGGGACTTGAAAAGTTTTGTAACGAAGAGCAAAAACAAAAATTCTTGGTGCCTTTAGCTTCAGGGCAAAAAATAGGTGCTTTTTGTCTTTCGGAACCTGAAGCAGGTTCGGATGCAACATCTCAACGAACAACCGCAATCGATATGGGAGATTATTACCTGTTGAATGGAACAAAAAACTGGATCACTAATGGTTCTTCTGCTTCGACTTATATAGTGATTGCTCAAACGAATGTGGAAGCAGGTCACAGAGGAATCAATGCTTTCTTGATCGAAAGAGGTATGGAAGGATTTGTCGTTGGTGCTAAAGAAGACAAAATGGGAATCCGTGGTAGCGATACACATACTTTGCTTTTTAATGATGTGAAAGTACCGAAAGAAAATCGTATTGGAGAAGATGGTTTTGGGTTCACATTTGCAATGAAAGCACTTTCAGGGGGAAGAATTGGTATCGCATCTCAAGCATTGGGTATCGCCTCAGGAGCTTATGAGTTAGCTTTGGCTTATTCTAAACAACGTAAAGCTTTTGGTAAAGAAATTCATCAGCACCAAGCAATTGCGTTTAAACTGGCGGATATGGCAACAGAAATCGAAGCAGCTCGATTGTTAGTAATGAAAGCAGCAACAGATAAAGATGCTGGTAGAAATTATGACATGTCAGGCGCAATGGCGAAATTGTATGCTTCTAAAGTTGCTATGGAACAAACGGTTGAAGCGGTTCAGATTCACGGTGGATATGGATTTGTTAAGGAGTACCACGTGGAGCGTATGATGCGTGATGCGAAGATTACACAGATTTACGAAGGAACTTCTGAAATTCAGAAAATCGTAATTTCAAGAACAATTCTGAAAGATTAATTTTCGCACCTATCCCTATTGTGGATTATTTGCGGTATAGTTCTTTGAGATATAGTAAATAGAACCCTCGATAAATACACATTCATCGAGGGAT
>CAIUKX010000323.1 GCA_903899795.1 uncultured Flavobacteriales bacterium | reverse complement strand
TTGGAAATTAGTGGTAAACTTGCGATGACTCAATAAAAATAATTTAGATTTGTTATAATGGATGAGGTTCGTGCGATGAATAAACAAGAGTATTTGTTAAAAAGGCTTTCCCTTTTTGGGATAGTTCTTTCAGCGATCCAAATAGTTGTTTTTTATCTTTTCGTTGAAGATCCTTTCCTAACTTTCTTGTGTGCGTTTTTAGTACTTGTCTTCAGTTCTGTATATGCATTAAGTGCTCATAAAAAACTTTTTATAGCTAAACAGTTTTATTTTCATCTTTCATTATTTTCGATTTATCTCTTTGAATACAAGTTGAAAGGTGATATGGGTATTTTATTGTATTATCTGCCTGTCGGACTTTTATTATTTATTTTATACCGGTTTCCAAAGGATAAGAACTGGATTATTATTCATTGTTTAGAAATTGTTGTTGGGATAATTTTTAAGTATTTCTTTATTGACAACAGTATTGATACTTCGGCCTCGGATTCTTTATATCAGCAGTTATACGTTTTAAATTTTCTCTCTGCATTTATTTTGACTGCATTTGTCGGTTACTTTTTGGTTAAAGCAGGCAATATTTCTGAAAAAAAACTCATTGAATCGCAGGCAAAATTGAATGCTATGTTTGATAGTTCTGTTGAAGCTATTTTTTTGGTTGACCGAAACAATAAACTTATTTGGTTCAATAAAAAAGCTCTCGAAGAGGTAAAAGAAGCTTTTTCTCGTGAGCTGAAAATGGATGAATTAATTTTTGATTATGTACCGCTATCTTTGGTTGAAGTATATAAACTGAATCTTTCAAAAGCTTTTTTGGGAGAATTAGTAGATTATGAACGAGAATTAATTGCCTCAGATGGTACCAAACAGTATTATTCGATTAATTTTTTACCGGTTTATGATGCAAATGATGTAATCATTGGGGTTGCTGCGAAAGGATTAAATATTACGAAACAAAAGCAGAAAAGAGAAAATGAAATTGCAATCATCAAATTGAGAAAAGAGGTGATTAAAAATCAATTGAAACAGAAAAATTTAGGATTGATTATTCATGGTCAGGAATTGGAGCGACAAAAATTGGCGGAAGAGCTGCACAGTGGCTTGGCACAATCAGCAGCCGTATTACGAATGCTGGTTTCGGGTCTGGATTTATTACAAACAGATAATCTAAAAAACACCGAACTTCAAATCAAAGAAGTTATCGACAGCATAGACAAAGAAGTGAAAAGAATATCCAATGCCTTGATGCCTGGTTCTTTAATAGATTTAGGATTAATTGAAGGGCTTCAGAGTTTTTTTTCAAGTGCATCAATTATCAATTTCAATTACGATTTATTTGTGAAAAATCACGATTGGAGCCAGAAACAAAAGATTTCAATTTACCGAATAGTTCAGGAAGGAGTTATTAAAGCCTTAAGGTCGGAAACCCTTACAGGAATTGATGTGCAATTTGTTTACAATGAAAATGATCATTTCTTGCTGGAGATGAATTTTTACGGATTGGGAGAGGAAAATAGTAAATTTGAATGGGTAGGATTGAATGATATTGAGCATAGAGCAGAATTAATACATGCTGAATTTGAGGTTTTTGCCTATAAAGATTCAGATACGAAGATAACATTGAAAATACCTGTTAGGGGACATATAAAATAATTGAAAAAAGACGATGAAAATAATATTAGTAGACGATCACAATTTAATGATGTTTGGACTTAGAAACATTTTAGGTACTGTACCGGAATTTGAAGTTGTGGGTGAAGCCACCAATGGTTTGGAGGCAATAGAATTGTTTTCAAAAATCAGTGCTGACGTAATTCTAATGGATATCAACATGCCGGAATTAAACGGAATTGAAACAACAAAAAAAATAAAGGCGATTAATGAGGACATCAAAATAATAATGCTCACTACACACGATGAAGAGCAATATGTACTCAAAGCTGATATGGCCGGAGCAGATGGCTATTTGTTCAAAAATTGTGAAAAAGAAGAACTGATTGAAGCCATTGAAAGTGTTCACAATGGGGTGAAATATTATGCAAAAAGCATTTCAAAAGACATCATCGAAAAAATACAGCAGAAATCCTATATCAAAGATATTTTGGATTCAGAAATAACCAAGAGAGAAATTGATATCATCAAAGCGATAGCTGAAGGCTTAAACAATAAAGAAATTGCAGCAAAGTTGTTTATCAGTGACCGAACGGTCAATACACATCGAACGAATATCATGCAGAAATTAAATGCGAAGAATTCAGTGGATATTGTTGTCAAAGCACTCGAAAAAAAATTAATTTGATTTTGTAAGGAAAAACAGAAAACCCCCTAAAATAGTAATTGGTTCAACTAAATAAAAGTTGAGCCTTTTTTTGTTTTGTACACTTGGTCGAAAGTCTGTTTTTCATTGATTATCCGCATCTTAACTTACGCGTTAAGTTGATTAACGTATTTTTCATTACGTCAACTAAATGCGTTAAATGACGCATCAATTCGAATAACAGTTTCGGTTGTTTTGTTAAACAAGGATATTTAATAACATAAAACATTTCAGTGATTTATGTTTTTTATGATCTACGACTACGAAATAATTTACGATTTGAAGACATGATAATCGCTATTACAAACCACAAGGGTGGAACCGGAAAAACGACTACTGCAGTCAATTTGGGAGTTGCTTTGGCAAAGATCAAATCGAAAGTTTTGGTGGTTGATTTGGATCCACAGGGTAATCTGAGTTACTCACTTGGTTACTCTGAAATAGCGAACGATTTATTTCATGTTTTTACAGGAGAGAAAGCAGTGGAGGAGGTAATGATCCACGTTGAAAATATGGATCTCTTGCCTTCAGATATGCGGATGGCTGACATTGAGTTGTCGCTTCATCAAGTTGAAAACCGGGAATTTGTGCTGAAAGAAATTTTAGCTCCACTGGTTGGAAAATATGACTACATCATTATTGATTGTCCGCCTTCCAAATCGTTGCTTACGGTGAATGCGTTAACAGCTTCAGATGCAGTCATCATTCCTATGTTGTTGGATGTGCTGAGCATTCAGGGTGTCATTCATATTTTGGAAACGATCCAGGAAGTAAAAGAAGTACTCAATGATAAGTTGAAGGTGTTGGGAATGCTCGCCATAAATGTTGACATCCGGAAGCGTTTAGCGAGAGATGTAATCCGATTTTTCAGCAACAACTTTGATTACAAGCTGTTTCAAATCATGATTCGTTCGAATGTGAAAATTGCTGAAGCACCATCGCATGCTCAAAGTGTTTTTGCATATGCACCTAACTCCTATGGAGCAGTTGATTTTTTAGCATTGGCAAAAGAAATAGTATCACTAAATAAATAGATATGGCACTTGGGAAAAATATGAAAGTAGATCGTTTGATACCCTCAAAAAAGGTGGATGTACAATCGGAAACTGAACAAGCTGAGACTCCGTTATCTGTGAGTTTAGATGAATTTTTCGGTGAAAGTTCTACTTCTGCTCCTGAACCGGAAGAAATAGAGGTGGAAAATGTTGTTTCTGCGGAAATAGAACCTGTTGAAAGTAAAACGGTGGTAGAAGAAATTAAAACTGAAGCTGCTCCTGCAACACCGTTTGAAGATGTGGACGAAGAAACCATTAAAATAGTTTTTACACCATCCCGAAGAAAAACACAGAAACGAATATTGATTTCAATTGAAGGCAATCTAACGATAAGAAATGTTGAATTACTCTACTCAAAGGTAAATGCGGTGTTTGAGAACTATGATTTTGTAGAAGTTACGTTGACGAATGTAACAGAAATCGATTTGTCAGTGGTCCAGTTATTTCACACGATACGCGTGACGTATTACCCGCAGCAAAAATTCATTGCAATCAATGCCGAGTTTTCAAGAAACGATAGAAAGTTGTTGAACACATGTGGTTTTACAGAATTTCAAACTCAAAAAACAGCTTAAGTTATGGCAAAAACAATACTGATAGTAGACGATTCCGAAAGTATTAGAGCTGTGGTAGGGATAGCCTTGAGAAGTGAAGGTTATGAAGTGATTGTTGGAGAAGATGGTCAGCATGGATTAGAATTATTGATCGCTAATGAACAAGTGAATCTCATTATTTCCGATTTGAATATGCCAAGATTGGATGGTATCGGATTTCTGAAGGAAGTGAGAAAATTGGAAAAATTCAAATACTTGCCTTTCCTGATTTTGACAACAGAATCACAGGAAACAAAAAAAATGGAAGCTAAAAATTCAGGAGCAACCGGATGGATCATTAAACCATTCGTGAAAGAAAAGTTAATCGCAGTTGTTAAAAAAGTGATGCACTGATGGACGAGATGAAAGAAACATACATTCAGGAAGCGAATGAATTGTTGGAGAACCTAGAGTCTTCGCTTTTGTCGTTGGAGGATAATCCCAACGATAAATCGAATATTGAACAGGTTTTCAGGGTGATGCATACATTGAAAGGGAACAGCAGTATGTTCGGGTTGATCAAGATTGCGGAGTTTGTTCACGATTTGGAGACGATCTACGACAAAATCCGCCAGGGGGAAATGCAGCTTTCAAGAGAAATTTTGAATACGACTTTAGCTTCTTTTGATCATTTGAATAAAATTATCATTGATTCCGAATTGGAGGATACTGATAACAAAGAGAACCATGTCCGTTTGATCGCAGAGATTCATAAATTTATTAATAAAACAGGTGGGGTAAATCATGGCAGTGATAAATTGAGAGAGGATGGTGGAGACGTTGCATTGCAGCGTCTCAACGATCAATCAATAACTGATGCTGAGGGCCCCAAAACCTATCATATTTATTTTGAACCGAATCCAACTATTTTCCTGAACGGTTCGAACCCGCTTTTTTTGGTAGCAGAATTAGCGGCTTTAGGAAAAAACATAGTGGTTCCTCATTTTAAGCATGTTCCACCGTTGGAAAATTATGATCCGACACTTTGCTCGACCTATTGGGATATTTATTTAGAATCTTCTTGCAATAAATCGGACATTTTAGATGTTTTTGTTTTCGTTGAAGGTGATTCCATCATAGAGATTACAGAAATGCCTTATTGTCGATAAAGTTGAGTACGAAAATATTCTTCATTTTTCTCAGGCGAAATCATTGGATGACATCCGGTCAAATGAAAATTTTCAAATCTATCTCGACAAAGAACACTTTGGTGTAACGGAGGAAAGAATCTATAACAAAGACGGACTGAATGCCGTTTTTTACTTTTGTCTGGTAGAATCCGCAGGAATCCTGCTGTTCCGATATTTTGGTGATATCAATGTCAATTTGAACGGACTTCAGGTAAAGGATAGAAAAACCTATGTTGTCAACGATGGTTCAACCATTCGGTCCCCAAAAACGACAGTTTTCTACAGCGAAGTCCTGACAAATTACCGGCAAAAAGATAAAAAGGAAGTCGTGCTTTTTGATGCCGATATACCTCAGTACAAATTTCCAAATGGAAAAGTGGCTCTTCAGGGAATCCGAATCACGGAAGAAGCGGGTACTTTGTTTGGAATCATGGGAGGATCAGTTGCCGGAAAAACAACTTTATTGAATGTTTTGTCGGGAATTGATCCAACAGATCAGGCTAAAATTCTTTTAAACGGTTACGATATAAAATCCATCGAAGCGAAAGCGAATGTTGGATTTATTCCGCAGGATGATTTGTTGATGGAGGAATTAACAGTGTATCAAAATTTGTATTTCAATGGGAAACTGATCAACGACACCTGGAACGAGACGGAACTCAATGAACGCGTTGAAAAAGTGCTGAAAGAACTCGGACTTTATGAAATCCGGGATATTGCTGTCGGAAATCCGTTGAATAAAAAGATTTCAGGTGGACAAAGAAAAAGGTTGAACATTGCTTTGGAATTGATCCGTGAACCCTTGGTTCTGTTTGTGGATAAACCGACTTCGGGACTTTCTTCCAAAGATTCCGAAAATGTAATGCAATTGCTCAAGCACTTGGCGCAGACTGGGAAAATCATTTTTGTAGTCATCCACCAGCCTGCGAGTGAAATTTATAAACTCTTTGATAAAATGTTCATCCTTGATGTGGGTGGACTTCCCGTTTATTATGGAAATCCGATTGAGGCGGTTATTTACTTTAAAACGGTTACGAATCAGATCAATCATGAAATAGGTGAGTGTGTGACCTGTGGTAACGTCACTCCTGAACAAATTTTTGACACGCTGGAAGATAAAGAAATCGATGATTTTGGTAATTACACGGCACACCGGAAAATCAAACCGGATCGATGGAATTCCTTTTTTAAAGATCACTTCAAACCAAAGGAAATCAAAAAAGATTTGGTATTCGATAAATTGGAAACGATCAATCCTCCGAATTTAATCAAACAGTTTTTCGTCTTTTTCAAGCGGGATTTCCTGTCCCGCCTAAATGATAAACAATATGTACTGATTGCCTTGTTGGAAGCTCCGGTCTTGGCAGCATTACTGAGTTTTATTGTCAAAAGTTCAAACAATACCGACCAGGAATACACCTTCAGTATGAATGAAAATGTTCCGGCATATATTTTCATGTTGATCATAGTTGCTTTGTTTGTAGGTCTGACGATCAGTGCAGAAGAAATTTTCAAAGATCAGAAGATTCTTAAACGGGAAAAATTCCTGCGTTTATCGCGCTTAAGTTACTTGAAATCAAAAGTGACTTATTTGACTTTATTGTCAATTGTTCAGTCCTTTTTGTTGTGTGCAGTTGGGAATTTAATCATCGAATTATACGATAATTTCTTCTATTACTGGATGCTGATCTTTTCGGTTTTTGTGTTTGGAAATATACTTGGATTACTATTGTCTTCCAGTTTCAAAACCATTGTTACGATCTATATTTTGATTCCTTTAATCGTTATTCCTCAAATGATTTTAGGAGGAGCAATGTTCAAATTTGAGAACTTAAATAAATCCATCGGTGGAGGTAATCACGTTCCGTTGGTTTCCAATCTGATGGTTTCCAAATGGGCGTATGAGGGGATTATGGTCTCTCAATTTTCTCAAAATAAATACGAAGACATAGTCTACGATTACGAACAATTATTGAGCGATTATAATTACAGAACATCGTATTTGTATCCTTACCTCACAGATCTGTTGAACGACCAGTTGAGTTCCAATAAAAATGAAAAAGCTACATGTTCGGATACAGTCTAAAATACACTGAAATACGAAGCCTCAAAACCATTAGCGAAAAGCCTCCTGACGTATAATTTGAAAGATCATTCAATTGGTAATGCGATGAATTTTATTGAAGAATTAACGGATTTGTATCAAGGTAAGCAAAATGAACTTTCCAGAATGAAAGATCAAAGAATCATTGATCTGAACAAGAAAATGGGAAATAATTCACTCATGAATCTGAAACGCGGATATCAAAATGATAATGTGGCAGATATCGTTCAAAATTCAACAACCAAAAAAAGATATTTTGTTGAAAATTCAATGGTGTACCAAAATTATGACCACGTCTTTTTAAGAGACCATTTGAATCCCGATTACAAGGCTTCCGGTACTTTTATGTTTGTACCGGTGAAATCTTTTTTCGGGACAATCATTCCTACTTTCTGGTACAACATCATTATTATCTGGGTTTTTAATGCCATCTTGTTCATGGCCTTGTATTTTGATGCATTAAAACGACTCATGTCCATTCAAATTTTTAATAAAAAGGCAGCTTAACAAATTAGAAAGATTACCAATAAAAAATAACCTTATGAAGTATAGTACTACAAAATTTCTGTTAGTCGGATTGATCTTTTCATTTGCGATGATAGGATGTTCGGGAGATTCTGAAAATTCTATTGAAAGTCAAATGAATGCAGAACAGGAATCTGATATCAAAGTCAGTAAAGCGACGATTGATCAGCTGATTCAGTCCTTTCCGTCACCAGTGGAAACATCGATTGTCATTAAAAAAGCCGGAAATGCTTTCAATAGTGAACTACTGATTCCAACAAAAAAGATCGACCGTTTTGTTTCCAGTTATGACAAAGCGATGGCCATGGGAGCTTTCGGTGGTGACATGGGCTACATCAATATCTATGAGAAATCATTCGTAGCCATTGATTATCTGGCGGCAATTCGATTGCTTTCCGTTGATCTGGAGATTGATCGTTTTTTCGATTTCGAAGACATGATTCGAATGGCTAAAAGTTCAAGTAACATCGATTCCTTGCAGCAACTTTCAACCGAAAGTTTCAACAACATGGAAAAATACCTCCGCGAAAAAGGAAGAGATGAACTCAGCGTCTTGATCGTTTATGGAACATGGTTAGAAGGAGCTTACATCGTGTCCTACATCGCCAATGGAAACTTGACGCAGGAAATGAAAAATCGGGTGGCAGAACAAAAAGAGAGCGTCGAAAAAATATTCGAAGTACTGGTAGCTTCTTCCAAAGATAAATACTTCGCTAATCTGGCACGTCAAATCAAACCTTTAAAAACACTTTTTGATAAAGTCAAGATCGAGAAAATCATGCGGGAACCTGAGATGAAAGAAGTCAATGGTGAGCTTGTGTTTATCGATAACAGCGAGACAAAAATAACGGTTGATGATTCGGTCATTAGCGAGATTATCGCTGAGACCATTCGACTAAGAAATCAACTTTTCAAATAAATGAGCTATGAGTAAGAGAAGTTATATCGTTACGATGCTCATCTTCATTTTATTTGGCGGTGCAATTTCCATTTCCGGAGTTTCCGGTGGAGCAAAATGTACTGGCGATGAAGAATATGCCCAAGGACTTGGAACATTGGG
>CAIUKX010000322.1 GCA_903899795.1 uncultured Flavobacteriales bacterium | reverse complement strand
TTGGAAATTAGTGGTAAACTTGCGATGACTCAATAAAATATTATCGGTTTGAGTTAGGATTTAATAAATCGTTTTTGTTGTTCTGGAGATGGAAGAAAACAAAAATTGCTAAAAATCCTTTTTCTTCGTTTCGCGATCAGATCATAAACTCCGTTTCGAATAAAAACAGGAACAATAAAAAAGACAGATAATAAAGGGAAAGGAAACTTCAAACGATGAGAAAGTTTAATTGCTGCTGTAGATTTGGAATACATTTTTCCATCAGAATAGAAATAAAAGGTACTAAAATCGGGAAAATGAAGACCTTTATCGTGAAAAAAGCGTTTCGTAAATTCAGATTGGAGTGCAGTAAAGTAGATTTCAGAACTTTTTTCATACTTCAAAACCAATTGAACTGTCGCATTGCAAAAGCCACAATCACCATCGTAAAATACTATTTTAGAATCGAAGAAATCCTTTGTCATCTTTAATTAATCGATTACCTGTTATTTATTACCCCTGATATAATACACACAAAGAACGTAAAGAAATCCTAAAGTTTACAAATGAAATCTTTTTTACATAAATTATCTACAGCTTGTTAAAAACCTCTGAATAAAAATTGATTCAAATTTTAACAGAAATGAATTATATTTGTTCTCAAAATTATAAAACATGAAAAACGTAGCAGTTATCGGTGCTGGAACGATGGGAAACGGAATCGCTCATACATTCGCACAATTTGGATATAAAGTTTCCTTGATCGACCTTTCACCTGCAGCATTGGAAAAAGGATTGGCAACCATTTCAAAAAATCTGGATCGTCAGGTAGCTAAAGAAGCTATTACAGAACAAGATAAGGCAAACACACTTGGAAACATTACATCCTATACTTCCATTGAAGAAGGAGTGAAAAATGTAGAACTAGTAGTAGAAGCTGCAACAGAAAATATCGATTTGAAATTAAAAATCTTTGCTGATCTTGATAAATTCACGGATTCAAATGTAATATTAGCCTCTAACACCTCATCCATTTCAATTACTAAAATTGCATCTGTGACGACTCGTCCTGAAAAAGTAATCGGAATGCACTTCATGAATCCGGTTCCTGTGATGAAATTGGTTGAAATCATTCGTGGATACTCTACAACGGATGAAGTAACCAACTTGATCATGGATATTTCGCGTAAATTGAACAAAGTTCCAGTTGAAGTAAATGATTATCCTGGATTTGTCGCAAACCGTATTTTAATGCCGATGATCAACGAAGCTATTTATACGCTTTTTGAAGGTGTTGCCGGTGTGGAAGAAATTGATACCGTTATGAAATTAGGTATGGCTCACCCAATGGGACCGTTACAATTGGCTGATTTTATTGGACTAGATGTCTGTTTAGCAATTCTTGAGGTACTACACAGTGGGTTCGGAAATCCAAAATATGCACCTTGTCCCCTATTAGTAAACATGGTAGTGGCAGGTAAGAAAGGAGTAAAATCTGGAGAAGGTTTCTATTCATGGACTCACGGAACAAAAGATTTGGTTGTAGCTGATAATTTTGCAAAGAAAGACGTTAGACTTCAAGATTAATAATTACAAGACACAAAGACAATTTAGATAGAATACTGTAAAGGCACTCAATTGAGTGCCTTTTTTCATGGAAATAATACGAAAGAAAAATCGGAAACTACTTTTGATCAATAAGACTTAGTAAATATTCATTTCAAGAAACTTTTCCTTGCATTTTTCGAAAAAGAAAGTAACTTGGTTATAAGCAAAAACACTTATAAAAATACTAGAAGAACTACAGGGAAAAATCCCAGACGACATATTGAAAACTTGCAGAATATTTCTCAAAGAGAACTATTTTCGAAAAAAAGCGAAGGATAATGGAAGGCTGTTATAATTCGCTTTTTTCGTTTCAATATATTTTATTTCAATAACACCTCAACTGCCTTCGCCAACTGCTGATCAACACCATTTGTATACATCAAATAGTCATTGTTCACCAGATAATCCGGTTGAAGCTCATGATTTTCGACCAAAAATCCATCTTTCACACCTCGCATACCGATTTGAGGAATTCCAAAGTAAG
>CAIUKX010000321.1 GCA_903899795.1 uncultured Flavobacteriales bacterium | reverse complement strand
GAAGTAACAAATGGGTACGTTCCGAAATCAATGTCTAACATCGTTCCTTGCGCACCTTCAGCCAAGACTTTCTTACCTTGTTTCAGTGCTTCGTTCAAATAATGCTCGCTATCGATCGCTTTCAACGATTTTAAAGTCTCGATTCCTTCCATCCAAGGGCCTTCAAGTTCAGCAAGATTGTATTCAAAACCTTCATAATGCTTAAGAATTCCTACATGCTTTTCTACCAATGCATCGTATTTAGCTTTGAAATTCGGAGAAAAAATATCCCCTACTCTCAAACCATTTCTACCGGTTTTATCCATATAAGTCGGTCCGATTCCTTTCAAAGTAGATCCGATTTTATCTTTTCCTTTTGCTGTTTCTGAAGCAGCATCAAGCAAGCGGTGTGTTGGTAGAATCAAATGTGCTTTCTTGGAAATAAGCAATGTATTTTTAAAATCAACATTGAAAGGAATTAATTTTTCCAATTCTTTTTGAAACAATACAGGATCGATCACGACTCCATTTCCAACAATATTCAGAACATCTTTTCTGAAAATACCAGAAGGAATTGTGTTTAATACGTGTTTTATTCCCTCGAACTCAAGGGTGTGACCTGCATTCGGACCACCTTGAAAACGAGCAATAATACCATATTCAGGAGTTAAAACATCAACTATTTTACCTTTTCCTTCATCACCCCATTGCAGGCCTAATAATACGTCTACCTTCATTGCTTATTTATTCTTAAAGTGATTTACCGCCTCTTCTTCGGAAGGATAAATCGTATATATTTCGTTTAACTTTGCTATTTTGAAAAGAGTTGAAACATTCCCCTGAACGTTACAAAAAATCAACTCTCCATTATTTATCCGAGCTTTTGTTAATGTCCGCATAAAGAAATTAATCCCTGAAGAATTAATATACATCAGCTCACTCAAATTAAAAATCACCTGACAACTGTTTTTCTCAACCCACTTTTTACTTTCCTTCGCAATTTCTTCCAAATCGAGATCAGTCATGATCTTTCCATGAAGACGAACGACAGCTATATTGGCAATTTGAATGATCTCGAATGAAAAACTCATTATTTCTTCTCCTCTTTTTTATTTTTCACACCATAAAAGTAAAGCGAGTGATGGTCAATTTTCATACCAAAAACCTCTTCAATGGTTGCTTTGATGGATTGAATTCTCGGATCGCAAAATTCAATGAGTTCTCCTGTATCCGTACAAACAATATGATCGTGCTGTTTAGAACCATGTGATTTTTCAAATTGAGCGATATTTTTCCCAAATTGGTGTTTTCTCACCAAGTTACAAGCTAATAATAAATCAATCGTATTGTATAAGGTGGCTCTGGAGACCCGGTAATTTTGATTTTTCATTTTGATATACAAAGACTCAACATCGAAATGACCTTCGTAATCATAAATTTCTGCTAATATAGCAAAACGTTCAGGAGTTTTCCTGTGGCTATTTTGCTCCATGTAAGCGGAGAAAATTTTTTTTACAGTTGTTTGTAATTCCTGTGATGACATTACATAAAAAAATACGAAAGGGCGAAATTAATAAATTAACCCAAATTAGATGGAAAGAATTGTATCCAAATTTCAATGTGTTATTAACACGTTGTTAAGAATTTTATTTCTCAAATATTATTTTCGATATAATCAATCAATGAATGGATCACCTTGATATGAATCTCTTGTGCGCGATCCGCAAAATCTGAATAAGGAGCTCTAATTTCCACATCACATAAATCCTTCATCAGACCACCGTCTTTTCCGGTTAAACCAATCACTTTGATTCCTACATTTTTAGCAACTTCAATTGCCCGAAGTACATTTTTGGAATTTCCAGAAGTCGAGATTGCCAAAAGCACATCCCCTTCTCTTCCTATTGCCTCCAAATAACGTGAAAAAACAAATTCATATCCGTAGTCATTTGAAACACATGAAAGATGGCTTGGATCAGAGATCGACAATGCAGGTAAAGCCTTTCTATCTCCTCTGTAACGCCCAGAAAGCTCTTCAGCAAAATGCATCGCATCACACATCGACCCTCCATTACCACAACTAATGATTTTCCCTCCGTTATTGATCGAATTAACGATGATTTTTCCAGCAGATTCTATCTTTTGGATATTCTCCGAGGTATTGAATTTCAACAATATATCTGCTGCCTCAAAAAAATGGTCTGCTATTTGTTTAGTACTCATCGTTGCGTTTTTTGTCAAAAATAAAAAAAAATAGTGCCTTGACAAGGATATTCAACCAAACTTAGTATATTTGAAACGGAGTTTACTCCAAACTAAACATTGTTATTATGAAAAAACACTTACTCTTTTTATCTGTTTTATTCCTTACTGTAAGTACTTATTCTCAAACCAAAACCCAAACTCAAGCAACCACTCAAACGGATTGTTTTAAGCGTTTAGAAGATGCATTTATTAAAAGAGGATCGCTGTCTGTTGCTGACGCTATTCACTCCAATGTTATCATTAGTTTCTTTGAAGAGGGAGGAACTCGTTGTGTAGGTGGAAAAGTGAGAGTTGAAAACGGAACTATTACTTCTATATTTCTTCAGTACGAAGACGGAACCTACGAATTGATGGATAAGAAATTTTACAACGCAAAAAAAATGGCACCTGTTATCGTTAATGGAATTTCAGAAATGATTCATACGGCAGATGGTGAAAAATTGAGAGTCGTTTTCATAGATAAACTGAAACCAAAGAAACAAACGTACAAAGAGATCAATCTCCCAGACGATTTATAAAACTCAAAAAAAAATCCTGATTTCGAATCAGGATTTTTTTTTGAGTTTTAATTATGAATTTTAAATTTTTAATTGAAGAAACGCTTGGAATAGTTTTTATCAAAAATTCATAATTAAACATCCTTTTTTCAACCATACACCAATTCTTACACCCAATCACATACAAAATTGCCTGATTACGTTATTTTTTCTGACAATAAAATGGGAAGGTTTTATCCTTCGTTAAGTTTGATTATCTTTGCTGACTTAAGATAACGAACAAAACACGATGAAAGAATTACTCGGAAAATTTGAAAATAAAAGACCTGAAATAGTTTTTGAATGGAAAGATAGCGAAACCGATGCAGAAGGATGGGTTGTCATTAACTCATTGCGCGGCGGTGCTGCAGGTGGTGGCACTCGTATGCGCGCCGGTTTAGATAAAAGAGAAGTAGAATCTCTGGCAAAAACAATGGAGGTAAAATTTACTGTTGCAGGTCCACCGATTGGAGGCGCCAAATCAGGAATCAACTTTGACCCGAAAGATCCGCGTAAAGAAGGTGTTTTGAAAAGATGGTATGCTGCAGTTACCCCCCTATTAAAACATTATTACGGCACTGGCGGTGATTTAAATGTTGACGAAATCCATGAAGTAATTCCAATTACTGAAAACTGTGGTGTCTGGCATCCGCAGGAAGGTGTCTTCAACGGACACTTTCAACCGAGAGAATCACAAAAAATAAATAGAATCGGTCAACTTCGTTATGGAGTTTTGAAAGTATTGGAAGATACATACTACTCTCCAGATGTTAACCGAAAATATGTAGTTGCAGATATGATCACAGGTTTCGGTGTAGCTGAATCCATTAAACACTACTACAGTATTTGGGGTGGTTCCGTAGAAGGAAAAAAAGTAATTGTTCAAGGATGGGGAAATGTAGGTTCTGCCGGAGCCTATTATTTGGCACAGCAAGGAGCTAAAATCGTTGGAATCATTGACCGTGTTGGAGGTTTGATTAATGAAGATGGCTTTTCATTTGATGAAATCAAAAAATTGTTCTTAAACAAAAACGGAAACGAATTAGTCAGTCCTGATTTGTTGACTTACGACGAAATCAATTCTAAAATATGGGATTTGAAAGCTGATGTTTTTATACCTTGTGCGGGATCACGTATGATTACAAAAGATCAGTTACACAGAATGGAAAAAGCTGGAGTACAAGTGATTTCTTCTGGAGCAAACGTTCCTTTCGCTGATCCGGAAATTTTCTTCGGACCGATTGCGGATGAAGCAGACAATACGATCTCAATCATTCCTGATTTCATTTCAAACTGTGGTATGGCGAGAGTTTTTGCTTACTTAATGAGTAACGATTTAAAAGACATTACCGACAAAGGAATTTTTGAAGATACGAGCACTACCATTTACAATGCTTTGAAAAAAGCACACGAAGTGAATCCTCAAAAAACAGGAATTGCAAAAGCTGCTTTTCAAATTGCGTTGAAACAGTTGATTTGATTAAGAATCTTCTAAAAAATAAACGAAAGGTGTATCTAGTTGATACACCTTTTTTTGCTTAAAATGTGATTCATTTGCTATTGTCTACCAATTACACATTTATACTCACTAACCGCTCATTTCTCCCTTGAAACCAAACTTAGTGTTTGTATACTTGTTATCTAAAATAACGAAGTATGCTCCAACGACCAATTTCCCTTTTACCGTCTTCACGAAATTCAAATTGGCATCACTGGCAAACAGCTGCAACAGCTCTTCGTAGAATGACTGCCTGTTGGGCGAGACGCGCTTCCATCCCAGTTCACCATGCGCGTTGTGACGCGCCTGCATCTGATGAATGCGCCCCACGACTTCGCGCTTGTAATCACGCGGGCACCGGATGGCGCCAATCACCATGTAAGGCTGTGATGGGTCGGAGGTATGCCTGCTCTCATCGCAGTAGATGTTGTACTCGATGTTCATGGCTAGTTTCTCGCTGTGCGTTTTCTGCCGACGGCACCAGTTTCTCGCTCCGCGCGAATGCGTTCCAGCAACGCACTGGCCGGTTCGTCGTTTGGGTCTTGCGGGACGAGTT
>CAIUKX010000320.1 GCA_903899795.1 uncultured Flavobacteriales bacterium | reverse complement strand
AGTTCCGATGCTTGGAGATTTATTTGTGGAAGGATTGACAATTAGTCAGTGCGAAGATACATTAGAAAAATTATTTAGTCCGCAATACCAAAGTCCGTTTGTTCAGGTTAGAGTCAACAATCAACGATGCATTATTTTCCCGGGGAATGGGAGTGATGCAAAAATAATTCCGATCATGAACAATAATACAACACTGATGGAAATTATCGCTTTATCAGGTGGGATTCCGACCCGGGGAAGATCAAAAATCATTAAAGTAATGAGAAAGGTTGGTGATAAACGAGACGTCTATTTAGTAGATCTTTCAACGATTGAAGGATTGAAATATGCAGATATGATCATTCAAAGTAAGGATTATATTTATATAGAACCAAATCCTCAAATTTTAAGAGGAGAGTTGACAGAAGCTACACCAATAACAAGTTTGATTTCGACAGCACTATTGCTTTATGCAGTCATAAATAAATTTAAATAATTTGAAAGATCGCTTCAAAATAATAAATAAAGAATTTGATATTCAAATTCTCTTCACAGTACTGAAAAGATATTGGTGGTCACCGGTTTTACTATCATTTATTCTTTGGATTGTTGCTTTTTTTTACTTACGGTATACAAAGCCGGTTTACGAGTCTACAAACCTCATTCAGTTAGGAAGTAAAGACAATGCCAAAGATGTAATGGCCATTGAAGGGATAAAGAAAGGCGATGAAGATATGTCGGGCGAGGTTGAGTTGTTAAAATCACAGATGTTGTTTAACCGTGCACTTTCCACCTTGAATCTTCATATTAGTTTGTTTTCTAAGGGAGCTGTATTAACGGAAGTCAAGTACAAGAGTAGCGTTTTTAATGTACAACCATATAATCTTTTTGACTCTTCACTTGTAACAGTACCTATCTATTTGACGATAGATAACAGCAATAATATTTTTCTTGATTATGTACATCAGGGTGTTAAATATGGTGTTAAAGGGAGATTAAATAGACATTTTGTCAACAAACACTTTGACATTATTATTCAGTCAAATAGTATCAGCGAATTAAAAAATGCAGCGGAAATAAACAAGTTGTATTTTCAATTTAACAGTATTAATAGTTTGAGTGCAGCACTATTACCAGGACTTCAAATTATTCCTGTAAATGAGGCTGCAAAAACGATACAAATAAAATATACCGGAGAAAATCCACAGCTGTGTCACGACATTTGTTACGCAGTTGCTACCACTTTTATGACATTTGATGATGAGGTAAAAAGAAAGGGAGATGAGAATGTATTGAGGTTTATAGATGAACAATTAGAAATGCTTTCGTTCCGATTGACGAGATCTAAAGACAGTATTATGTCATTACAAAGCAATACGGATTTCATGATGCCTGAAGAATTTGAGACGTCTATTTATGGAGATATCGGCAAACTTCAAGAGAAATTGCTAGATGTTGAAGATGAAATGAATGTCATCAAAAAAGTAGCAGGTAAATTGAAAAACGAACCTAATAGATTGGAGGTATATAAGTTACTTCCTGAAATGCTTGGAAAGAGTTATGAGGTATTGGTAACAGAAAAAATATCTGATTTGTTAAATTTATTGGAGCAAAAAGAAAATCTTATGTTTT
>CAIUKX010000319.1 GCA_903899795.1 uncultured Flavobacteriales bacterium | reverse complement strand
TTCATGGCAAAGATATCCTGATAAGTTAACAGAAAAAAAAAATACTGTCATCCAACTTTTCGAAACAATGTTCGTTTATAGTGTATAGGCAGATTCGTATTTACTTAAAATTATTCGTCATGACAGCTAGAAACATTCAACGTATCAATGAAGCAGTCTATATTTTAAGAAACTTTATTGATCTCAGCGCAGAATTACTTCCATTTTTGGTTGAACTTCAATATTCAAAAAAATTGTCTGAAAGCGACGAGCAGGATAAAGAGCGAATTATTGAGGTCTATAAGAATTATTCTTTCGACACCGAAACATCAAAGCTTTTGATGAACTCTTCGATCATGGAACTGATTCAAAAATCCTTTTCGTATATCACTGACGGAAAACATTCGAAAGATATTACTAAAAAACAACTCAAAGAGTTTCGAAAAGAACATCTCCGTCTACATAAAAACTGGTCACTGATCGATTCAAATTAGAAACCAAAATAATATCGTGCTAAACTTACTATAACGCTAAGCCTTTTTATTAGCGTACTTTGTACAAAACCAAGTCTCTCTTTTGTTCTAAAAATAATTAACTTTGCCTCTCAACAGATAAGGCTAGAAAGTTAAATGAAATCAAATTCGACAAAAGATCCAGGATTGGGATCTAAATTTCAGAAACCTATACTTCGAATGGTAAATCCTGATGGGTCTTATAACATCATTCGTAAAGGCGGACTCAATGGATTTCAGGATTTTTATAAATTTTTACTGGAAATCAAATGGTATTGGTTCATGTCTTTTGTCACTGCTTTCTATATCGTCATGAACTTGATCTTTACAAGTTTTTATTTGTTGGCAGGAATAGAACAACTTACTATCTCCAATGACAATCAATCTGATTTTTTTAATGCTTTTTTCTTTTCAGCTCAGACATTTACGACTGTCGGTTATGGTTCAATTTCTCCCAATGGAAAAGCTGCTGATGTCATTGCTATGGTCGAGGCCTTTATTGGTCTCTTGAGTTTTGCCTTGGCTACCGGTTTACTTTACGGGCGATTTTCAAAACCTTCCACCAAAATTGCATTCTCTAAGAACATCATCATTACACCGTTTGAAGATGGCACTGCCGCCATGTTTAAAATTGTCAATTTGAGAAACAACGTTTTATTGAATACGAAAGTTACTACTTTGTTTATCATTGATAAAGGAGGAACCGACAGTGAGGAATTCAATAAAGATTATTTTCGTTTGGAACTTGAATCTGATACAGTGAATTTCTTTCCACTTACCTGGACATTGGTACACAAGATTTCGGATGCTTCCCCCTTATTTGGTTTGACTGTTAATGATTTAAAAAAACGAAATGCCGAAGTTGTCATCATGGTTGAAACATTTGATGAAACATTTGCACAAACCATTATTCAAAAGCACTCGTACGCACAAGATCAATGGATTGAAAATGTGAAATTTGACAAAAACTTCCGTGCGGATGAAAATGGGAAATTAGTGCTCTACGTCAATGAATTGAATAAAGTCATTCCTGTTTAATTTCGTATACACACAAAAATATTCCTACTTTTGATCCATGACAAAAAACGAAGTGAACACGAAGATCGAATTACCTGTGATGGAATATTTTTACACCATTCAAGGTGAAGGATATCATTCGGGCAGAGCTGCTTTCTTTATTCGTCTTGCAGGATGTGATGTAGGCTGCGTATGGTGCGATGTGAAGGAAAGTTGGGACTCAAAAAATCATCCGCTTTTGACCATCGACTTTTTGTTGGATCAAGTAAAAAATTCAGCTACGGACTTTGTTGTCATCACCGGTGGTGAACCTGCCATGTACGATCTCACTACACTAACCGATGTTCTACATCAAAACAACATTGAAATTGCCATAGAAACTTCCGGATGTTATGATCTGATCGGAAATATTGACTGGTATTGCTTTTCCCCTAAAAAATTCAAACCACCTGTTGAACAGGCATATGAATTAGCTTCCGAGCTAAAAATTGTCATCAGTCACCCTTCCGATTTTCAATGGGCTGAAGCACATGCTTCGAAGGTGAACAAAACCTGTAAATTATACCTTCAACCTGAATGGTCAAAACAGGAACGGTTTTTGCCTGAGATCATTGAGTATGTGAAACTGAATCCTAAATGGAAAATCTCATTGCAAACACATAAATTTATGGATATCCCATAAATGTAGACTTGTAACGAAACTATTTAATTTCATTTAACGTACATAGGTTCTAGTATGTATTTTGAAATTCGAAAATCATGAAGTATCTTTTTATTTTAGTGCAAATTGTTTTCATCACAGCGTGTGGTGTTGCTCAAAAACCTTATTATACATCGAATAAAAAAGCTATTTCTTATTTCGAAGAGGCTCAGAAAAATCCTGGAATAACGGACTTGAAAACGGGTCAGCAAGATTACACTTCGGGGATCACCTTACTCAACAAAGCTTTGGAAAAAGATTCAAACTTTTTAGAGGCACACTTATTTATTGCCGACTTGTATGAGTATTCAAACAAACTGAATGAAGCAATCAAACATTATAAACGAGCGATTGCCATTGATCCAAATTATCCAACAACCGGTACAACTTTTTACTTGTTGGCTGCTTGTCAGCAAGCGGTTGGCGATTATGAAAACAGTGTGCGAAACTTCGACGTATTTCTTCAAAATAGAAATGCGGATCCGACCATGTATCAAAAAGCAACTCAAATGCGTCAAAGTGCTGCTTTCGCATTAGAATCCATAAAAAATCCGAGTAACTATCATCCCATCAATATTGGTCCGGGAATCAACACTAAAAATCCGGAATATTTCCCTACTATCACTGTTGATGGAAGAACCATCCTTTTTACCAGGGAATTGAAAGATGGTATGTCCCCTGAAAAAATTGCCAATCCAAATGTTCGTGGACAAGAAGATTTTTTCATCTCTCATTTAAGTCCCCAAAATAGCTGGACAACTGCTTATCCTATGCCTCCAAATGTCAATACGCCTCTAAACGAAGGTGCCCCAACGATTGCGGCTGATGGACGAACGTTGATCTTCGTTGCCTGCTCAAATACTGCTGAGGATAATTATTATGGTGAAGGAAGAACAGGAAAAGGAAGTTGCGATCTCTTTATTACAAAAAAAATTGGACGTAACTGGGTAAACCCTGAGAATCTTCAAGGAATGATCAATACACCAACATGGGAAACACAACCTTCACTCTCTTCAGATGGGAAAACACTCTATTTCATCAGAAGAGTGAGTAGAAAAGGAGAAATGCCTGATTCAGATATTTTTGTGTCACGACTGATGGCTGATGGAAAAACATGGGGAAAACCTGAACGTTTACCACCAAACGTTAATTCAACAAAAGAAGAAGAATCAGTGCTTATCCATCCGGATGGAAGAACTTTGTATTTTGCTTCCCGCGGACACATTGGTTTAGGTGGATTAGATTTATTCGTAACTCGTCTAAAACCAGATGGAACCTGGACTAATCCCGAAAACTTAGGTTATCCCATTAATACGAAGTCAGATGAAAATTCATTAATGGTTTCACCGGATGGAGAAATTGGCTTCTTTGCTTCTGACAGAGAAGGTGGTTATGGTGATTTGGATATCTATTATTTTGAAATGCCTGAAAAATTACGTCCAACCAAAACACTTTATTTTGAAGGAAAAGTATATGATATTCTTACCAATAAACCTATTGCCGGCAAGTTTCAATTGATTGATTTGAAAACCGGTAAAGAGGTTATTTATTCTGAAGCGGATAAAATCACAGGTGAATTTATGGTATCCTTGCCTATCAATTGTGATTACGCATTAAATGTTTCTTATCCCGGATATAATTTCTTTTCTCAAAACTTCAATATGACCATTCCAGAAGGACAAGAATCCGTCCACATGGATGTGCCAATGATTCCAATTACCGACTTCAAACCAACCATTTTGAAAAATGTCTTCTTCGATTTGGCGAAAGCTACACTACGTCCTGAATCCTACGTAGAGCTTGGAAAACTTCAAGAATTTTTAGTGAACAACCCTACTCTGAAAATTGAATTGGGTGGACATACGGATACCAGAGGAGACGCAGCTGAAAACCAAGTCTTATCTGAAAATCGTGCGAAAGCTGTGTATGAATATCTGATCAGTAAAGGAATTGCAGCGGATCGATTGACCTATAAAGGATACGGTGAGACGGTAAACATTTATACGGATGACCAAATTGCAAAAATGCCTTTGGAAAAAAGAGAAGCAGCTCATCAAGAAAATCGTAGAACTGAATACAAAATCATAAAACCGTGATGTACTTTTTCAGATTGATTCGTCCTCTCAATTTACTGATCATTGCGCTAACGATGTACAGTACTCGTGTATTCTTATACGTGTATGAGCAACTTTTCAATTCGGTCATTCTACAAAGGTCAGGAGAAGAACTGGACTTTTTTTTACTCGTATTTTCAACAGTTCTGATAGCTGCAGCAGGTAATATCATCAATGATTATTTTGATGTGAAAGCCGATCGTATCAATAAACCCGAAAAGCTAATCATAACGAAATACATCGATCGGAAATTGGCCATTTTAAGTCACTGGGTGATCAACTTTATTGCGTTCAGTATTGCTGTTTATTTAAGTGTCCGTAATAATACATTTTGGTATGTTTTCATCCATCTGCTATCTATCAATTCATTGTGGTTTTACAGTATGTATTTCAAACGAAAACCATTGATCGGCAACATTATTATAGCAGGACTAACAGCTTTAGTTCCCATTTTATGCGGGGTTCATTTTTACGTGCAAAATGAATTTCCGATTGGAGAAGTGACTAATTTCAATGATGCTTTCACTTACTGGATTTATCAATTGGGACATGGCCATTTTATTTTCATACTTGCTTTCTTTGCATTTTCGGCTAATTTTTCTAGAGAAATCATTAAAGATATTGAAGACACAGATGGTGATAAATACCTCAATGCAAAAACTTTTCCAATCTTGTATGGAGCTAAGAAGGCAAAATGGATTGCCGGTATTTCATTGATGCTCTCCCCTATTTTCTTTACCTTTCTATTTGTCGATAAATTGAATTTAGATGTTGCGGATTGGAGTAGAAATTTAATCGTTTTCATTCCAGTTATCTTCGCATTGATCCTTGATGTCAGCGCTTTGCTTTTACTCATCAAAGCTTCCTCAAAAGCAGAATACAAACGCATCGACAAATTGATCAAAATTGCAATGTTTATGGGAATTTCATTACCATTGTTTTGGATGGCTTTTATCTAGAAGGCATCTCGAAAAACTTACTTCTCTTCGTTGAAATTTAAATTCAACTTCCTCATTTACACAAGTAAACTCTGAATTTAAATTAAAAATTCGCCTCGACAATTAAGTTTTTCGAAATACCCTCTGGTTTCTGAATTTTAAAAATTATTTTCAGTCTTCATTTAATCAGAATGGATTGATTAAGTTTGTTCTATCAAACTATAAAATCAATATGAAGTAAATGAAATTCACAGACAAAAAAATCTATTTGGGATCAAAATCTCCCAGGAGAAAGGAATTAATGTCGGGAATGGGGATCGATTTTTCGCTCCGTACAAAGGATACTGACGAATCATTCCCTTCTTCACTTTCACCGGCGGATATTCCTTTATTCATCGCTCAAAAAAAAACACAAGCACTGATTGAGGATATTTCTGAAGAAGAGATTATTGTATGTGCTGACACCGTTGTTGTTATTGATGATAACATTTTAGGCAAACCTTTCGATCACAAAGAAGCAGTCTCAATGTTATCTCAACTTTCAGGAAAAACTCACTTGGTAATTACGGGTGTCGTGATTGCATCCAAGGATAAAAAAGTTGAATTCAGTGTAACAACTAAAGTCACTTTCAAATTCTTAACTCAAGAAGAAATTGAGTATTATGTCACCAATTATCAACCTTTTGATAAAGCGGGTGCTTATGGAATTCAGGAATGGATCGGCTACGTTGGAGTAACATCAATTGAAGGATCGTATTTCAACGTTGTCGGATTACCTACTGTCGAAGTCTTTAAAGCACTTCAAGATTTTTAAAAAAACAGCTTTAAAACAAAAAAGGATTCATTACTGAATCCTTTTTTGTTTTTATCTTACTTTAAAGGTGACCCTTCTGCTTTTTGCCATTTTTAAATCTTCATCATCCGCTTCGGAAATATCAGCACTAGGCTCACTACTACCGGCCGGAGAAGCAATTAATCTGGATTCTTCTATTCCTTTTGAGGTCAAATATACCATAACATCATTTACACGTCTATTTGCCATATCTGCATACGCAGGTTTTTCAGCACCTACTTTATCTTCCATTGCATCACTGTGCCCAAATATTTCCAATTTCATATCGGGATTTGCTTTCATCAATGAAACGATCAAATCCAACGATTGAACACCAGCTGGAGCCAATTTACTTTTTCCGAAAGCATAGAATGTTTGTTGCATTTCAATTTGTTCTTTCGCAGGCATTTTATCATTAACATTCACTACTTTCTGGTAAATTGTTGTTGAGTATGGATTTTCATCTTCCTGCCCCCCACAATCACAAACAGCATCTTCAGTGATCATTGTTACAACAACCTCATCGATATAATAATATGCAGCTATGATTTGTGGTTTTTTATTGTTCGGATCTTTTTTCATTTTTTCATTCTTCGTATTTTCATTCGAAGTGAAATTTCCGATCGTAATAAATTTTTCACCGCCTTGCGCAAAGTATACACCGCATACTTGTTCCCAACCATACATTGCACTGAAGATTTTATTCTTTGAGTCCAAAACATCCGTTTTCTCAATGATCGCTGTTTTTGAATCGGTTCCAAATTCTTTTGCAGAAAACTTAACACCTATTTGATTACTGGCATACTTAGATGCTTCAGCTAAAGAGACATTAAATTTTACACAGTATTTCATTCCTTTTTTCAAAGGAGTACTCAATTTTGCCATAATATATGAACGTGGCATCGCATCCCCAAATGAAAAACCAACTATTCCTACATAATTTGTTCCTTCTTTGGCATCTTCCTTACCGTATATATTTTCAGGTGTATTGATCTCAGGAGTTTTGGTCGGAGTAAATAAATCAGCTCTGGCACCTGTTGGAGATCTCCATCCTTCAGCATTTTCGATACAACCCAAAGCTTTTAATTTTCCAACAACCGTTTCAAAACCATTATTCGGAACCAGATTTTCTTCTTGTGCTATTGAACTTGAAATAATTCCAAACGGAAGAATCCCGAAAATTGAAACAATAACTTTAGTACTTAATTTCATAACTCTTAACTGTTTTAATAAACGTTTTAACCTTTTCAGGATCAATATCCGGATAAACCCCATGTCCCAAATTCACTATATGTCTTCTACTTTTGAACGAATTTAGCAATTTATTTGTAGATAGCTCAACATCAGCATGTGAAGCGTACAAAGCACATGGATCCAGATTTCCTTGTAAAGTCCTTGTTTCTCCGATCTGCTCCCGAATTTTCACAATATCCATGTTCCAATCCAAACCAACCGTATTACAATCTAATTTTGCTATCGCTTCAACAGAAGAAATTGCTCCTTTTGAAAAAATAGTGAGTGGAACTTCTGTTATTGCCGATGCAATTTTGTCCAAATATTTCAATCCAAATTCAGCATATTGCTCGGTACCTAGAATACCCGCCCAGGAATCAAATAACTGAAGCATATCTGCACCAGCTTTTACCTGAGCTTTGAGATACTGAATTGTCACCTCTGTAATACGACTTAGCAACTCATGTGCCAAAGTTGGATTTGTATATAATAACTTACGTGATTCTGAGAAAGTTTTTGAACCTCTACCTTCCACCATGTAACAAAAAATAGTCCACGGAGCGCCGGCAAAACCGATCAGCGGAACTCGTCCGTTTAATTCTTTTTTTGTTACCCGGATCGCTTCCAAAACATAACCTAACCTGTCTTCAACATCAAAACCAGTCTCCGCATATTTCAATCCTTGCTCATCTCGGATTGTTTTTTCGAACCAAGGCCCTTTCTGCTCCAGCATTTGATATTCGAGTCCCATCGCTTCAGGAACTACTAATATATCTGAGAAAATGATTGCTGCATCTACATCTAATATATCCACCGGTTGAATCGTAACTTCAGCTGCAAACTCAGGTGTTTCCACCAATTCCTTAAATCCGGATAATTTGCTGCGGACTGCCCTGTATTCTGGTAATATTCTTCCAGCTTGTCGCATCAGCCAAACAGGGTACCGCTCTATACTTTCCCCTCTTGCTGCGCGTAAAATAAGATCATTCTGTAATTTCATCGTAGACAAATATAAATATTTTTTGAAGCATAGAAGTGATAAGCTCTTTTTTATACTTCTGTGGTTAAAACATGAATTCTTTCAGAGCTTAAGTTCTATGATTTCACTATTTACCACTTTATTGGTACTAAACCTTTTGAAAGCAAATAATCATTGGCTTTACTGAAATGTTTACATCCAAAGAATCCTCTGTAAGAAGATAAAGGGGATGGATGTACAGTTGCCAAAATGCAATTTTTCTGTACGTTGACACATTGTGCTTTTTCCTGTGCCTTCGAACCCCATAATAAATATACAATTCCTTCTTTGCGCTGACTCAATTCAAAAATGACTGCATCAGTAAAACGTTCCCAACCTTTGTTCGCATGACTTCCAGCTTCTCCTTCCCGAACTGTCAATGCACTGTTTAACAATAATACTCCTTGTTGTGCCCAGCGAACCAGACTTCCGTTTTCAGGAAAAGGCAAATTCAGATCGCTTTCAATTTCCTTAAAAATATTGATCAAACTTTTTGGAAAAGGCCGAACATTTTCTTCAACTGAAAAACACAAACCATGTGCATGACCTTTTGTTGGATATGGATCCTGGCCCAATATCACAACTTTTACCTGATCAAAAGGACATTCGCCGAATGCTCTGAAAATTTGGTGAGCTGGTGGAAAAACACTTCCTTTTCGTTCCGAATATTCCCCTTTTACAAAATTTACCAGTTCTGCAAAATAAGGCTTTGAAAATTCCTGCTGCAAAACATTTTTCCAAGATGATTCTATTTTCACTTCCATGTGACAAAGATAAACAACTGTGTAAAACTGGGAAGCTATCTATTTTATGGAAATCAATATTGTATTTCTTTCCTGTATATTTGTCTTTCAAACAACGACTAATTTGAGTTTATGAAAAAACTTTTTTTACCCCTCCTTATTCTATTACTCACCGGATGTTCTGAGAAAAAAGAAGATCCAATGTCAGCTATGGATAATGTGGAAAAACCGACCCACCAGAGCTTGGAAGAAATGGTCAATCACCATATCGAAGCACAGCTTTCCATTCCTTCAACTGAGAAATATTCAATGAAAATCTACAAAGAACATTTAGATGGTGATGATAAAATGGATGCGATAATTACTGTAAATCGATTGAATTTTGCTATGGCTGAAGCAGAAAAATCGGGAAACTCAGCTAAAATGGCTGAAATTGGTTTCACAGGAAACTACAATTACATTTTTTACTACGATGGTATGTCTAATTCGATCACTCCCCCAATTGTGATATCATCAAGTCCACATGCTGAGTTAAAACTAAAATTTGAGAATGTTCAGTCGGACGCTTATAAAGACATTTTAGTGGATTACACCATTCGAAACTCACAATTCCGAAATTTTTTCACAATCATGAATCACTCTCCCCGATTGGTTTTTCAATGGAAAATATACGATGGTTTAGGTACAGACCAACTCGAAGTTAACTATTTGGAATTTGCTCCGGGAACTCAAAGCGCTGCAAAAGACATACTTGTATACAATGGTAATCTCGAAAATGCCGCTTCTGTAAAAGACATTTATCAGTTTGAACCAAAAATTACAAAAAAAGGAGAAGTCATACACCGCTTCTTTTACCTGGATGCACAAGGAAAATACTTTACCCAAAAATAGGTTTTAATACTAAAATGGAACATAAACTAAGCTGTACCAAGACGTTTCGATATTTCACGCATGGAAATCCACAGATAGCTACGAAACTATTGTATGTATTACATGGTTATGGACAATTAGCCTCTTATTTCATTCAAAAATTCCAAGATCTCGGAGATGACTTTTTTATTGTTGCCCCGGAGGGTATGCACCGATTTTACCTGGAAGGTACCAGTGGTAGGGTTGGTGCATCCTGGATGACCAAAGAGTCTAGGGAAACAGATATTCATGACACCATGAATTGGCTGAATGAACTTGAATTATCTCTTGCGTCCGATTATGAATTTGAGAAAAAAATAATACTCGGATTTTCGCAAGGTGGCGCAACAGCAGCCCGTTGGCATCAATTGGGAAATCAAAAAGCAAATCATGTCATCTATTGGGCTAGTGTTTTCCCTCCTGATCTTCCAATGGAAACCGAAACGATTGGTGAAGAAACTAAATCTCATCATTTTGTGATTGGAAAGAATGATCGTTATTTTCAAAATGAGCAACAATACCAAATAGTAGATTTTTACACCAAAAAGAACTATTTAGTACACCAATTTGACGGAGGACATGCCATTGACGAAGAGATTCTTAAGTCAATTTTAAACGACTGTTAAAAAAAAGATAAAACTTGACAAAAATAATCACCGTTAATTTGGCACAATTTCTGATATTTGCACCGAAAACAAAAACACTTATGAAACTTTTATTATTCACTTTTTGCCTGCTTACGCTTTCTACTGCTTTTACTCAAGATGCCAAAGATAAAGATGCGAAATCACAAGCCATTTTAGATAAGCTTTCTGCAAAAATGAAGGGAATGAAGTCCTTTTACATTGAATTCAGTGCAAACACAAAGAATGCTTCAACTGGTGCCAATGAAACTTCTACAGGAAAAGGATGGGTAAAGGATAAAAAATTCTATGCTTCATAT
Source organism: uncultured Flavobacteriales bacterium (assembly GCA_903899795.1). Lineage (GTDB taxonomy): Bacteria > Bacteroidota > Bacteroidia > Flavobacteriales_D > Crocinitomicaceae > CAIUKX01. Next base: position 7,705 of record CAIUKX010000319.1, on the reverse strand, counting down.
GGTGACTTGACAATCATTTCAAACGGAATCAAAACTTGGACGATTGTTAAGGAAGAGAAATCGGTTTACGAATCCGATGCCAATGAGCAAAACGGTGAATCTATGAATCCTCAAAAATTGTTGACAATTTGGGAAACGGGATTTAAAAATAAATATGAAAAGGAAGAAACATTAAACGGAGAAACGGTTCACGTTATCTACCTCTACCCTAAAAATGCAAAGGATGTAAATTACCATACGATCATCTTGTACATTTCTAAAGGTACCAACGAAATGAAAAAAGCAATTTTGAAAACCAAAGACGGAACCGTAATGACCTATTCAATGACCAAATTCACACCAAACGAGGCTGTTGATGATTCCAAATTTGTCTTCGATCCAAAAAAGTATCCTGGATATCCGATCATTAAGGATTAATTTGAATTTTGAATTTTGAATTTTTATTAAACATTCAAAATTCATAATTATCATCAGTCTACTAATTTCATTTGTTTCAACAGGAACGAAGCATTCATGTTCTGACAAACTCCCTGTCTGATTTTGTAATCAAAGGTTAAACTTTCTCCGTTGATTATAGAATCAAAACACATGTTTTTAAAGGCAGCATCCTGATCCGATAAATTACATAACGATAAATCATGGGTCGCAATAATTCCTTTGGAATTCAATCGTTTTAGTTTTTCTAAAAATTTTGCTGAACCAATTTCCTTATCCTTACTGTTGGTTCCTTTCAAAATTTCATCCAAAATGATGAATATTTTTTCTCCTCTTTCAATTGCATTCATGATGAAACGTAAACGGATCAATTCCGCATGAAAATAAGAACTCTCCTCCGTTAAATCATCACTTGTACGCATACTCGAATACAATTTCAAACGAGGTAGCTCACATTTTTTTGCCAATACGGGAAAACCTGCATTCGCCAACATAAAAGTCAAACCAAGACTTCTTAGATAGGTACTCTTTCCAGCCATATTCGGCCCTGTAATGATGATGAAATTTTCTTTATCTGCCAATAAAACATCATTCGGGATACATTTTTCTATATCGACGAAAGGATGTCTCAATTCTTTTATTTCTACCGCCTCCGAAGCTTCATTTATAACCGCATAAACAGCATCCTGATTATTAAATTTGAAAATAGCTCCCGAAATCCAAACTTCTATTTCCGCCAATTTATCTTCCCATTGAGTGAGATTTCCTTTGTTTTTCTCTAACCAGTTCTTCATCTGCGAAAGAACACGAAAATCCCAAGCGAAAAAGAAATTCAAAATAAATCCCATCAGAAAATTCATTCGAAAATCGAATCTTTTCATGATTTTATCCAATGTTTGAATTTCAGCCATAACCCCTTTTTCCTGATCAAGAAGAATCTCCTGCTCCGCTTTGAACAATGGATTTTTCGGTTGTAATTTATGGTATAATTCCAATTGTTTTAAAATTGTTTTTACCCTGTTCGACTGAAAAGTCAATACCTGAGCCATGTGTGATGTTTTACGGGCATTCTTACCTATCGGCGACATTACCAAAACGATAATCACCCCAAAATAAGCAACAGGAAGCAGCTCAATTGTCATCAATACTGTTGCAGAAATGGCAATCACAGGTAAGATTATTTTTAAAAACTGCATCGAAGCTGGTAACTCAATCTCAACTTTGGTTAAAGAATTCAATGTACCTTGATTATCTGCTTCTTTTTTTCGAACCAACCCTTCAGCAATAAATTCCTGAGACCAGTCCAAATCACTCGATAATTCTTCAATGCACGCATTGTATGTTTTTATTGCTGAAGTTCCATTGGACAGTGTACTCGCGAGCTTATTTTTTCCTTGGATTGAAACAGTTCTGTTCAGTAATTGAAAGACACTTTTTTTTCCGAAAACATCCATATCGAACGTAAAAGGATGTTTCCCGTCTCTGAATTCTATTCCATCTTCAAACATGGACCAATCACCTTTGAGAACAGCCGATTCATTGGAATTAATCTTCAACAACGTAAGTACTTTATCCCTTTGATACTTTGCATCCACCGATAAATGAACGACATATAGAAAAAGCCCAAAAGAAACAACAAATGCTGGTGCCATTGCAAAAGTTCCCCACAAAAAAAAGATTGAATTTCCTGCTAGTAAAAAGAAAATCAATCTTAGAAAAGTTAAGTAATTATATTTCTTTTGAACGATTTTTAAACGTCCCTCTAAGTCTTTGATACGATTTGAATAATACGATTCGGCTTTCACAATTTATTTTTCTTCAAAACTACTGAAATTAAATTGCAGATTGCAGATTGAAAATTACAAATTAAATATTTGTTGTTAACTATAGTATATTGCCTAAAAATGGTTTGATCACGATCAAACCCTACAAATGAAAAAATCACTATCTTTATCACCATGAGTAAAGAGATAAATCGACTAAAACTGGCGCAATTCGGAAACCTTGAATTACTGGCAAAACAAGTAGTTGAAGGATTTATTACAGGAATGCACAAAAGTCCTTTTCATGGATTTTCCGTTGAATTTGCTGAACATCGTTTGTACAATTCCGGAGAATCAACCCGTCACATCGACTGGAAACTCTACGCTCGCAGCGGAAAAATCTTCACCAAGAAGTACGAAGAGGAAACAAATCTTCGCTGCCAGATTGTAATCGATTGTTCCAGCTCGATGCTTTTCCCAAAATCCAAAGATCTCAATAAATTAGAATTTTCTATTTATGCTGCAGCTTCTTTGATTGAAATGCTCAAGAAGCAAAGAGATGCGGTTGGAATTTCTCTTTTTTCGGATAAATTAGAGTTGCATACCGAAGCAAAATCTTCCATCATGCACCATCGCTATTTGTACAGCGAACTGGAAAAGAGAATGCTGGAATATTCGGAAGAAATGAAAAAAGAAACCAATGCTATTCTGGCTCTTCATGATTTAGCAGAACTTAGCCACAAAAGAAGTTTGGTGATTATTTTTTCAGATTTACTGGATGATCCCAGCCGATCGGATGAATTCTTTCAGGCATTACAACATTTAAAACACAACAAACATGAAGTCATTGTATTCCATGTTATCGATAAAAAATTAGAGGTCGATTTTAATCTCGACAATCGTCCGTATACGCTCGTAGATATGGAAACGGGTGAACGTATGAAGTTACAGCCGGCTCAAATTCGTGAAAAATACATTGAATCCATCGGCAAGTATTTCAACGAATTGAAACTCCGTTGTGCCACTTATCAAATTGATTTTATGCCGGCTGACATCAACGAAGGATACAACCAAATTCTATTACAATACCTTATAAAAAGAGGAAAGCTCTTTTGACCTCCCCAGATCAAAAAAGCTTTCCCAGTGAAAACAAAATGCAAAGTGACTACTCAGTCCAATAACCTGATACAAGAATCATTGAACCAAGTAGTCCTTTCAAGCATCCTTGAAACTTGCAAAAACAAGAAGCTACCCCATTCCGCCTTTCACCCTATCTTTTATATCTTCAGCACCACCATTTCTTCTTCTGTTCGGTTGTGAATTCGTATCACCGAACTTATACACGAAAGCCAATCTAGCCACTCTAGTTTCCCTCGATACTTTGAAATATTCTCTATAGTCGGTAAAGGTGACATCTCCGCGAATTTTATTTGTAAACAATAAATCCGTCACATTCAATTTTAAAGTGCCTTTATTTTTCAGGATTTTCGTCTGTATCCCTGCATTCAATGACCAAATCGGGTGAATGATATCATAAGCATAGATCTCACGTGATTGATAGCTTCCTGATAATTCAGCCGAATAGTTTTTACTTAATTTAAATGAGTTGACTGAATTAAAATTAAAGACATAATTTCCTTGTTTCGTAATTTGAGTCTTGGAGACATAACCTGTATATTGTGCCAAATAACCCGAAAAATTATTGGTTGATGACCACCATTTAGTAATGTCAAAAGGCAGAGACAAATTCACAGCATAGATATCCACATTTTTCAAATTCACATTAGTTTGAACCGTAACGTTTTGCTGTGTCAATGAAGGAGCAATTACTTCAGTAATGCTTTTTGTGGTTCTGGATGCCGAAAATGAAAGGTAATACTTTTGCTTCCAGGTATAAGCCAGTTCGGCCGTTTGAGTAATTTGCGGACGTAAATACGGATTACCTTCCCTATAAGTTGTAGGATCCAAATAAAATTTAAACGGATTAAGCTGATCGTAACTCGGACGATCTATCCTTCTGTATAGACTTACATCGAAACTGTTATTTTCATTCAACTTATAAGTCGTAGATACATTTGGAAACAATTGTGTATAGTTTGTTTTAAATTCTTTGGATGATGTCAGTTGTTTCCCTACAACATTTGTATTTTCTACTCGCATCCCCAATTTAAAATTCCATTTTTTAGTCTCTTTGGTCCAATTCGAATAGATAGCGTTGATGTTTTCCTGATAAATAAAATGATTACTCTTGGTTGTATCCAGCAGAGCTGTTCCAGTACTAACATTGTAGAATTTTAAATTGTTATCCGCAACAACGTAACTCGATTTGACTCCCGCTTCAAAAACTCCATCCTTGAGTGGTTTCACAAAATCCATTTTCCCAGCGTAAATCGATAAATTACCTCTCAAATCACCATACAGCAAATAGGGGTTTTTATACTGTGAATGATTGATATCAAAATAATCCGTCTCAAAATTTTGAATCGTTTTATTTCCGTATCTAGCGTAATCAAAATCACACGTCAATTCCGTTCCATTGGTATCTATCTTTTGTTTATAATTTAGATTAGCAGATGTATTATACCAGAGATCCTGAGAATTATTATTTGTCTCAAAACTTGATGTTTTAATTCCTCCGGCATTCAACACATCCGTCGTATTTGTTCCTGTCGGATTAAATTTATTGGTCACTCCGTTCAGAACCACACCAATTGTTCTTTTCGAATCTATTGTGTAATCCATTCCCATTTTTGCCACTTGATTTTTAAACGGGAAGACTAAATAATTACTTTGTGCATACTCACTTTGCAGAGAATCATGTGAGTAAAATTTTCTATCCAAGATCAATTTATTGAAAGCTTTTCGATAACTATAATTGTAACTTCCGAACAAATTCAGTTTCTTATTTCTATAATTCAAAACAATCCCTTCATTCAATTTCGGATAGACACCATGTCCCAAACTGGAAGTAAAAGAACCGTTCATTCCCATCTTTGTATTCTTCTTGAGTTTGATATCAATAATTGCAGATCCGGCCGCATCATATTTGGCAGATGGATTATGAATCAATTCTATTTTTTCGATTGTTCCTGAAGGAATTCCTCTTAAATAATTCGCCAATTCAGCACCTGTCATTGGAATTCGTTTTCCATCGATTAAAACAACTACTCCCTGTTTGCCATTCAGGTTGATATTATCATCTCCTTGTATTTTTACGCCAGGTGCCTTTTCTATCAACTCAAACGCAGAAGAACCAGCTGAATTGATACTGTTCTCAACATTCAAGATCAATTTTCCTTGTTCACGTTCCAGGTAGTTTTTTTTCTTGACAACTGCAACCTCTTGAATGGTTTGCTCTTTTCGAGTGATTATTAATGGATCAAGTTCTTGGTCACTCTCCAACTGAAACAGATGTCCAAACTCAACGTCACCCGTTGCTGTTTCTATCTTGACCAAGTACGTTCCCTTATTCAGATCTTCAAACTGGTAAGCACCATCTACACCTGAAATCCCCATTTTTACAATGGATGAATCTTTACCTGCCAAAACAAAAACAGGAAGATCTTTTTGTGGAATGGAATTTTCATCCACTAGTTTTCCCTTTACTGTATAAGTTGTGTGACCCAAATCTTGAGCTCCTACAAATAAAGTCATCAAACTTGAAAACAATATTCCAATAATGAGTTTAGTATCCATCTCCTTTCTTTTTTACAAAGGAAAAGCTTAATCCAACTCCAATAATATTATTTTTTTTGAATGGTTATTTTATTTCCATGAATGGCTTAAAAAGCTTTTAAAAACAACTAATTAAAATTAATTGATATATCAACTAATGATTAATCAATAATAAATCTATCAATGAAGACTAACAGTATTAAAAAGAAAGATGCATTTGAACACCATAAATAACTCAAAGATTGTATATTTACAATATAGAACTATGGAAAAATTAGAAAATATACTTTTTTACTCAATTGATCGTGCTATTCGTACCTATCGACAATACGCCCAGCAGCGATTAAAAGAAGAGGGATTTTCAATCACAATTGATCAGTGGCTCATTATCAAATGCATTCTTGAAAATCCAAAAATCACTCAAAATGAAATCAGTGATCTTGTATTTAAAGACAGTGCGTCCGTCACCCGGATCATAACATTATTGGTTAAAGCAAAATATTTAAAGCGAAAAGTCAACAAAACAGATCGCCGGCGATCTCAACTTGTCGTTACTGAACTGGGAGAAAATACTATTCATGCCGTGGATACGATCGTAAAGATGAATAGAAAAACTGCTTTGGCAGGTATTACCCCAGAAGAGATTGAACTTTCACAAAGGGTTATGGATAGTATCAGTAGTAACTGTAGAAAAAACGACGAATAATAGCACTGCCTTGACAACTTTTCTCCAACCTTAATTTAGAGTTCCTCAAACGATTTCCAAGCAGGTTATCATTTCTAATTTATTTTCCACAAAAAAACCTCGAGATTTCTCCCGAGGTTCCAATTCAATTTATTCTTATTGATTAGTAAACAATCACTTTCTTGATCGATTCACTTTTGCCATTAGAAATACTCAAGAAATAAACTCCTTTTCCTTTTTCAGAAACATTGTATACTTTCTTATACTCTCCGTTAAAATCAACCAATTCCTCTTGTGAAATCAATTGACCTAAAGCATTGTGAAGTTTAACCGTATAATCATTTACATCTGAAGTACTGAATAACAATGTAAACATTCCGTTACTTGGATTCGGATAGGTCTGGAAGTTGATTCCTGCTTTTGCAGGTTCAGCCAATCCCAAACCACCTACAGAAGAAATCGTAGAAGTAGCAGACGCACATCCATTTGCCGAAACAACCACCGTATAACTTCCATTTTGAGTCGGAGTATACGTTTGTCCTGTAGCTCCTACAATTGGTGTACCATTGTAATACCATTGATTACCACTTGTTGAACTTGATGTTAAGGTAATTACACCTACTACTGTAGTTTGAGCAATCGTTGGTGTAACCGGTAACGGAACAACCGTCATTGCAATTGTATTGGAGTTTGCTGTTGTTGCTGTAGCACAAGTTGCATTCGAAGTCAGTGTACAAGAAACAATATCATTATTTGCTAATGAAGAACTAGTAAATGTAGCACCTGTACCTGCATTTGTTCCATTCACTTGCCATTGATATGTTGGTGCTGATCCTCCATTCGTTGGTGTCGCTGTGAAATCTACTGCAGAGCCAGCACAAGCAGGATTAGTTCCTGTAGTTACAGCTATTGCAACTGCCGGTGTCACTGTTGGATTAATTGTCATTGTAATTGGGGACGAAGTTGCTGTTGATGAACTAGCACAAGCAGCATTAGAAGTCATCACACAAGTTACTACATCATTGTTTGTAGCAGATGAAGTAGTGTAAGTCGCTCCAGTTGAAACATTCGATCCATTCACCTCCCATTGATAAGTCGGAGTTGAACCACCGTTTGTTGGCGTCGCTGTATAAGTTATCATTGTTCC